>NZ_DAORXT010000017.1:0-38688 GCF_035371925.1 Acetivibrio sp.
GGTACTCTCTTTGCTTTAATTCTGCCCAAACCGTCATATGCATAATATGTTGTATAACTTCCAACCGTTTCAGCACTTAATTTCCCATTTTTTAAATATTTCTTTCTAATCGTTGGCTGCCCGGTAGACTCCACAATTTCAACTCGTTCATGATAATCCATTGTGGTTTTTGTCTGGATACATTCGCCAGATGTATACACTCCGTTTTTGTAATAAACGTTTTTGATATCAACCTTATTTTTCACTGTAAATATCTTATCGTCTGACAACTTTACTGTTTTATCCACAGCTTGATAATCGTACTCTTCCAATATTACAGGAGATACCACCCATTCATTCTTTTTGAACTTCTTGTATTTCAGTCTGTTCAATTCATCATATTCATAAATATATATTGTTCCATCAGGCATTTGCTCCGTTTGCAAATTACCGGCATTGTCGTAGGTATATTTTGTTATGTATTCTACTTTGTTATCTTCGTCGTCAACCAAAGTCTCAACCACAGTTTTTAATCTACCGTTCCAATCATAGAAATATTGGGTTCCATCGGCATCATCTCCATGCTTTTCATATTGAATTGGAGATATTTCCTTAATCTTTTTACCATAGCCATCGTAAACAGTTTTTGTAGTACTGTTCCTTTTTCCGTCACTTACGGTTACTGTTAATTCCTCTTTTACATTTTCTTCATCTTCATCTCCATAGGAATATTCCGTTTTAAAGCTCATTGGAGTAATCTTTGACTTTATTCTTCCTACATCGTCAAAGGTATATTGGGTTATTTTCCCTAAAGAGTCTGTCTCAGTTTATAAATATCCATTGGTAGAATAAGTATATGTTGTCGTTACTCCATCGGGGTCTGTCTCTTTTTTTATAAGCCCGTTAACTTTATAACCATTTTCTCCAACGTTGTAGTATTCGTATTTTGTGACTGCATATATAGCTGAATTACCGCTTCCTTCTATTCTCCTCTTAATCTCTTTAAGACGCTCTTTATTGGTTCCATCGTATACGTACTGTGTATAGGCATCGGTTTCATTGTTTTCCTTCATTTCCACTTCATCAGTCAGATTGTTCCAGAAGGTTATATTGCTACCACTGCGTTGATAAAAATAATCATACTCATACTTTGTCCTAGGAGCTGAGTCTACTGAAGCATCTGTTCCATCGTCAATGAACCTCTCTGTCACCACTCTAAGATTACCGTTTTCATCTGTTTCCTGAACAGTGGTATATCCGTACTTATCCTTTGTATACTTTCTAACAGATCTGTTTTTGGATGTTGCACCGAGAGATTCATTTTCCTCTCTTGTCAGGTTTGTCGTATCGACCCATTTACCATTTATGTCCATCTTGTACTTGTATTCAACAACGCTTCCGTCACTATACTCCTCGCGTATTGGCTGTTTCAGGAAATGGCTGTACGAAATCGAAACGGAAACATTGTTTTCATCAATAAATTTCCTTTCAAGTTTGCCGGAAATCTCTTCAGAATCAACATTCTCACCGGCAACCGGATCAATGTATCTCCAATACTTTACCTTATCGTATGCATCTGTCTGTTTGTATATCCTTCCGGTGTCCTCATCATAATAATTTCTCTGAATAGTTATAAACTCTTCAACACCGGTTTCTTCATTCTTTTGTTCAGTCTGAATTTCCCTCAACTTCTTTACATTCTTTTTGTCGGTTGATATATCATTCTCCGCTGTATAATAAGTATACTTAGTAGCTTTTCCATATACATTGACGACCTGGTCAAGATGTCCTGTTGTACCGTTCAGCAAATATTGAACGGTTCTTCCTATATTGTCACTTACAATAATAGTATTTGAAGTTGAATAGTTAAAAGTTAATGCTCTTCCTGCATTATCACTCACGCGGGTAATTCTATAAACTGAATTTACGTATTCTCCCTGTATATTTACCCTGTTTTTATGTTTGTCTTCTATCCACACAAGCCTATATACATTATCTGATGTGCTTATCTTTTTAAACCCATACCGTGTTGTATCACTCATAACAAGCACATACTCACCGGTATTTGTCATGTATTCCAGATGATCGTAGTTTCCATAGGATGCAGTAAATCCGTTCGTCTTATTTCCTTCAAACACCGTAGTCTTACCTGCTCCAAGCTTGATTTCAACTCCTGATGAATGCTTGGTTACATACCATGATGCCACATAAGCTGTCTTTCCATCTGAAAGCTTAATTTTATACCACTCATTTCCATTTGAATCTCTTTCAGTTACAGGCTGTCCATTAACTGTTTCAAGAAGCAGAACAGCATCTCTTGGAACAAGACCAAAAGATTTACTATTCACAGTTGGCTTTTCTCTCACATTTAGAGCAGATGCTGTCACTTTTCCGTAATTGCTTATTTCTATGAGTTTTGAATCGTAATTAAATCTCCATCCATATCCAATTACAGTCTTTTCTTCAATATCCGAAGAGTCATATGTTCTTACAAGTTCAATCGGAATACCCGGAGAATCAATCTTTAGATCCGAAACTTGTGTGGAATAGTCACCCGAAAGCATTACATCTCCCACGGTTTTCTTTACAATTGAACCGGTATACATCTTTAGTCCCGGAAGAGCTGAAGGTACATACTTCTGAGCCTTATTCATGTACCCATCTTTGTTTTCTCCTCCGACTATATAAATTTGACTGTATACAACCGCTGTTCCAAATGAACTTCTTGGTTCTTCTACATAACCTGATCCAGGAGACACAATAGATCTTGTCATCTTCTTCCATGTGTTTGTCTCAGGATCATATTCTTCAACAACTGCCAAATGGTCAACTCCATTATACCCGCCAAGAGCGTATATCTTACCTTCTACAACTTCCAAACCAAGGTTTGCTCTTTTATACTGCATACTGCTGCATGTTGACCATATATTATTAACAGGATCATATTTTTCAACTGTTGCGAGGTACCCGCTGGCATTATATCCTCCAACAACATATATATATCCGTTAAACTCAACAGCTGCAGCTCCGCATCTTGCAGTCGGCATATTCTCTATGGTTTGAGTCTGACCTCCAACTGTACATTGCGTTGTCCACTCTTTCTTTGTTATGTCAAGGTCAAATACCTCAACTTTATTGCTGTAGCTTCCGTCAAATCCTCCTATTGAATATATTTTATTTCCAAAAGATGCAACTGCTACTTTTGTTCTAGGAGTCGGCATTTCACACTTATTCTCACCTATAACAGGATCTATATTAGTCAAAACCCTTGAACCTGTTACACTGGAGAATTCTTCAACCTCGCCAACATATCCGTTAGCATTTTCTCCTCCTATTACATAGATTTGGTTGTTAACTTCAACTACTCCCATATCTCTTCTTGGGACTTTTAATTCCAGCCTGTGTTGATTGCTTCCATCAATTACGGTCCACTTACCTCTTATTGGATCATATTCTTCTATAACTTTGAGGTAGTCTCCGTTATATCCTCCAAAAACATATATCTTGGCTCCTGTTGTAGCAGCCGCCGTTCCCCCTCTGGGTATTGTGTTTTTCTCAAGATCTTCAGTTGTTCCTTCTCTAGGCGTTGAACTTGCAAATGCCTCAATAAGCCTTATCCAAGCAACTTTTGAAGAAGGTTCTCCAAGTATTAAATCATAGCCTGTTTCAAGAGGTTTTGTTATCTCTAATGTATAAAAGTGGGAATTTTCTTCATTTGATTGAATAACTACCTTGTCAAACCTTATTGTCTGAACACCGTCACCACTCATAATTACTTTGTGATTTTCGCCGGCTGTAAAATTACGCGGATTACCACCAGCATTGCTATTTTGGATAAAATTACCTTTTACCTCAAGTACGCCAGCAGCTAGACATTCCTTTCCATCACCGCCTCTGCTCATATTTTCATTCTTCTTGTGATCAAATAATGATATAGTCTCAAAATTACCGTTTACAAGTATATAATCTCCCGGATTGCGCATAATAAGTCTTGCATTTCCGGATAAAAGGAGATTTCCCGTTACATATAGCGAACCTCCGTTTATATTCAACGTTGCATATGTCGTGGTCGTTGGTTCATTAATCGTAAGATCTCCCTTAATTACGAGTGTATGACCGTTTAAATCCAATTCTCCGCTGGTAAGCGTGAAAGATGTACATTCTTCATTTTTATACAGTTTGTACTTTACAATGGGATAATCAGCAGTAGATTTTGAGAAATTTATAACCAAAATCATGACGTCTTCCAAATTTACGACACCATTGTCGTTTAAATCAGCTTGGAAGCTATATTCCTTCTGTCCCCTTACCGTGTTAATTCTCGCTATTATTACCGCTATATCGAATATATTGATCGAATTATCGATAGCAACATTTTCATTGGTAAGATCACCAATATACATAATTAGCGGGTCTTCTTGATTGCCAATTATAGTCTCTTCAAAGATTGTTGCAACATTTTTTAATTCTCTCTTTAAAAATCTTTCCTTAGTTATTGTTATATTATAGTAACCCGACGGCAATTGGACAAATTCAAAATATCCGTTCGAGTCCGTTGTCACTGTTCGAATTACAGATTCATTTTCAGGGGTTGCTCCTTTCAATTCAACCAAAAATCCCTCTTTTATGTTTGGATTCTTGCTGGTAAAATTTATGTCTATATACCCTGATATCTTGCACAGTGAAGTTCCACAAAGTGTTGTAATCTGTGGAATATTCGCCATATTCGAAATACTTAAACCTTCCGGAACATATACAGGAAGATCTTTATTAATTATCTGTGGCTGTTCTATTATAAAGCCTTCGGTAATTTTTTTTGCATACCAGTCGATTAAGCGTATTTCATCAGCATCAGGTTCTTTTGCATTATAGAATTTTAGTTGTATCCGGTTGTCTCTCAGCACTTTAAATTTAATAACAGCAACAGTTCCATCCACTGGTTCCGGCATACTGTTTCTATATGGTTCAATGTCTATGTAACATAATGTCAGTTGAATATTTCCATTATATGGGTCATGTGATGCAAACTGAAAAGGTAAATATTTCTCATCCAAAAATATGTCTCTTCCCGAAGGCATGGTATTATAGCCATAAGGAGTTAAATCATCTTTGACCGGCATTACAACATTAGGGTCATAAGCGAGGTTCAACTCAATACCTGCCAATTCAGCGAATTGTTTTACCTTCACAGTAGCTGTTATGATATCTCCTGTCGAAGCTGTGGACCTGTCAAGCTCTACATATATTTTCGAAACAGTATCTTCATCATGTATGCTAAGAGTATACTGATCCGTTTCGGAAAAGCCTTCAGCCGAGTAAACCATTACATAATAAACATCACTATTAAGCTGAGTTATTATTGTTTCATCCAAGTTGCCAACATTCATGGAACGAGCAACTTCAAAGAATCCCTGATATATTGAATACGAATACACAACAAGGTTATAATCATTACCCTCAGGAATATTCTGAAGTCTTATTCCAACGTTCATATCTTTATTTACAATAAATCTATAAATGTCACAGTCATCGATATTATCTATAGTTGCATATATAGTGCTTCCTATATCAATTGACGGCCTACCATAATATCGAACATCATAAATATTGTCATTGACTTCATAATTATCCGGTTCAGTTATAGAGACCATTAGCTCATAGTTTTTGATAGAATTCGCCCCACTGTATGAATATACTCTAATATAATATCTTCCGGGCGTATCAATAATTTTGTCTATCTTCTCATTATTGTTTCCCGCCGCATATGAATAATATTTCATTATTAAATTAGAATTATATACTTCTAGGTCATAATCACAGTTAACAGGAATATTTTTTAATGTCACACTCAATTTTCCTGTTTCGGTGATATCAATAGCAAACCAATCCTCATCGGTATTAATATTCAGTGTTGCATAAACCGGTATCCCGTCTGTTATAGGTTGTGCTGTTTCAAAACTGTCGTTTGGCTCATAAGCATCCGGTTTATTGTTGTCTGAATATACCAATAGTTGATAATTGTGATGTTCTGCCGAACTATCAACACGGAAAGCGTCAACAACTATATAGTGAACTCCTGTATATCCAGCTGTATGCGTAATGATATCATCGCCCCTTGCTGAATAGGAGTAATTTAAAACTCCCTCTTCACTATCCAATAGAAGCAAATCATAATCGTCCAAGTCGTCCATTCCAGTGAGTCTAATAGTGTACGATTTGCCCGACTCAAAATTAATTGCATAATAGTCCCGATCAAACCTTTTTTCCATTGATCCGAAAACTGTACACTCACTTATTGCCTGTGCAGTATCAATAGAGTGGTTAGCATTATTGTCAAAAACATAGCTTAAAATTGATACATCTTGTAAAACATAGTGATTCTCACCAGGGTATGGTTGAACAAAAAGCTGTGAAGAAGTAGTAGATTCTTTGTACGTTGCCGAGGTTACACTTGGATGAGTTTCCTTTATTTTATGTATTTTATCATTATTTTCCAATAAAATTACATTGAGCTTTTCCAAATTCTCCTCAGAGTCGTCAAAAACTCTTTTTTGCTTTACAATTGGCTTAGGAACCTTATTATTTCCTTCTGCAGAAGTATCATAAACAAACCTGGGTTCCCTAGGATTGATTGGTTTATTTTCTTCTTCCGGTTCATTTTCCTCTTCAGGTTCTGGCTCCTCGCATATCGGTGTTTCATTGAGAAGGGCAGCATATGCGTTAAGTCTTCCCGAGGTTTTTACTTTACCCGAAAGCTTGTCCATTTTTGTTACGTTATTTAGTATTCTTTCCTTTATTTCAGATGCAGTTAAAGTTGCATCGCTGCTTTTAATAAGAGCTGCTGTAGCTGATACAAATGGGGCAGCCATTGAAGTTCCACTCAAATAATCATATCTTTCCAAAGTAACAGTACTCAATATATTTGTACCGGGAGCAGCTATATCAACATTCTTACCATAATTTGAAAATGCGGCAAGATTTCCATCACTTCCTATAGCTGCTACAGAAATAATATTATCAAGATCAAAGCTGGCAGGGTATACGGGATTTTGAATTGTGTTGGTAGATGCATTTCCGGCAGCACACACAAATAATGCGTTGCTTTGTGAAATAACATCCATAAGGGCCTGATTATATTCACTTCCACCCCAGCTACAGTTTATTATGCTTGCACCCATATCTACAGCATATTCAATAGCTTTTATAGCATCCGAGGTATATCCGCTGCTTCCTTCAATAAATTTTACAGGCATTATCTTAACCTTCGGTGCTATACCAACAACTCCAATATCATTCATTTCTGCAGCAATTATACCCGCAACGGCTGTACCATGTATATCCTGCGTCGAAGAGTCGTTTACACTGTTGTCGTTGTTTACAAAATCCCAGCCGTTTACATCATCAATTAGGCCATTGCCATCGTCATCAATTCCATTGACTATTTCACCCGTATTTGAAAATATATTACCATCAAGGTCCGGATGGCTGATATCTACACCTGTATCTATAACTGCTACAATGACTTCTTCATCACCAGTTGTTATATCCCACGCATCCATGACATTTATATCAATTCCTGCTAATCCCTTTTGTCCATTCACTATCTGTCCATTATTTAAAACTCCCCACTGCTTGTCAAAGTGCTCATCTTGTGGAATAGCAAATGTATTAAGTTTGTAATCGGGTTGTACATATTTTACATAATGAATTCGTAATAAAAAACGGAAGCTAGTTTTACATCTTCCGAAAAACACAAAAGACAGGTACAATAACCTGCCTTTTGTTATAGAATATAATTAGCTTACAACTTATTCATTCTTTATTGCCTCTAATGCACTAAGCCTCATAGCCCTCTTAGAAGGGAAATATCCTGCAATAAGTCCCACAAGCACTGCTACTGTAACTGCTGCCAATGCCAGCCATAAAGGTATCACTGATATCGACGAATCCGCCATATCCGGCATAATCCCTGTGGCAACATTATTAATAACTGCAGAAATTCCATAGCTGAATCCTATCCCAACAACTCCTCCGAAAAATCCTATCATACCGGCCTCAAGTAGGAACATTCCCCTGATATCCTTTAGATAGCAGCCCAAAACCTTAAATATACCAATTTCCCTGGTTCTTTCATATATGGACATATACATTGTGTTGGTTATACCTAAAGATGCAACGAGAAGAGAAATAGCACCTATAGCTCCCAAAATAGCCTGAACTATCGCCATAGTCTTCTTCATTTCGTTTCTGGCATCTGCAAGGCTGTACGCGCCAAATCCCATTTCCTTTATCTTGTTCTGCACCTCTTCAACCTTGTTTACATCAGTGACCTTTACCAGTACTGTTTCATAAGTTGGATTTTTGGAAGATGACCTTCCCATGCCGGAAGATGAGTTATAATAGTAAACACCAACTTCACTGCCTCCTTGGGATGCGGCTAACCTTTTTTCCTCTCTTTCGTTATCCTGTATCAGCTTTTTCAGGTATTTTATATTCATAAAGGCTGAATAGTTGTGTTCTCCGGTTTCTTTTAGTATTCCAACTCCCTGAATCCTATAGGTCTTCCTTCTGCCGCCACTTCCCCCATAGTTCTCACCATAGGCCAGGTCGAAGGTCATAATTAACCTATCCTCGAGAACATTTATAGGTGGCGGTTGACTATCGTCTCCGATGACAATCATTCCGTCTCTTCCCATAGCCCTGGGATTATAAAAGTAATAAGGAACTTGACTTCCAAAAACAACTGCCCCTTTGTCATCTTCATTTAAAAGTCTTCCCTCGGCTATTTGAAAGTCAAAAGCCTCCATTTTTGACGGATTAACTCCAATAACGTCCACATGGGCTACATACCTTCCTGATGCAAACTTGAGGAATGCCCTCAATTGCGGCATGACAGCCTCGACCCCTTCAATCTGCTCAAACTCCTTGACTGCTTTATCGTCGAGGTTCTTTTGCTGCGAAGAGTCACCCATATCACCGTAATAATAGTAGTTATTGACAGTTATGGTATGTAAGCTTCCAATCCTGCTAAGCTGATTCTCAAAAGCTCTGTCCATCCCGACTCCTATAGACATCATTACGGCAATGGATGTTGTCCCAATCAATACACCTATCAACGTCAACAGGGTTCTGGTCTTTCTTCTCAGCAGGTTTTTAAATGCCATCCCTAATACGTCAGAAATTTTCATACAAATCAGCTCTCGCTTTCTTTCTCTTTCTTAAAACTACTATGAGAATTACAACACCTGCTATAACCGGCACTAAAACAACAGCAAGAATAAGAATTATACGTCCGGGGAAGCCACCCTGTGCATTGTCCATCGGCATTCCCGACATATCAGGGTCCATAACCATGGGATCGCCCCCCATCATGCCCGGATCTCCCTGAGCAAAAATCTCAAACTCTTTTTCTATTTCTTTAACTTCACCGGTATTATCTTCAAAGGTGAAAACAACGCTTCCTTTTATCTGTCCATCCTTGTTGGGTATAATATACGCTTCATAGTAATCGCTTCTGCCGGGCTCAAAATTTCCAACAAAATATTCCGAACCGGGCTGCAGATCAAAGCCTTCTCCCTTGCACTTAATCATAAGATTGTTTAGGGTTGACTTGCCCATATTATAGAAATTCAAAGTCACGGGAACCGGCTGACCTACAAATGCATCCATTGCAGTTTCTATTTCACTGATTTCAAGCCTTTGCTCCTGCATAACAGGTATACTGATGCTTTCTTTCAAGGTATATGCCTTGTTCTGTTCATCTTCATACTCAAAGTTAATATTAAGCAGATAGCTTTTCGGCGCAGCATCGAATTTTGTAGCAAAGGTCATCTTTTTAACAACTCTCGCTCCAGCTTTTATTTCGTCAATAAAAATAGTGCTGCCGCTTTCTCCTGCCGGTAAAAATACTCCTTCATCTGCAAGGAAGGAAATACCCATATTTTTTACAGTCATATTCCTATGGGTGTTTAATATGCTAAGCTCTATTTCAAAGCTCTTTCCTGCTACCGCCTGGCCTGTGGATATGCTGTAACGGTCAATTATAATTCTTGGTGTGGAAGTACTTTCTTCTTTCTTTTCTTCCTTTGGATTTTCAACATAGACCCCCACATACTGGGTAACAGTCTGCTTTTCTTCATCATCGTATTCCACGTTTATTGAAATAGGATAGTTTTTGGTGGCTGCATCGGTTAATGCAGTGAAAACAAACTCAAAACTTTTTTTCTCCCCGGCCTTTAATGAATCAATCATAGATATACTTTGGGATTTGCAGATAATACCGCTTTCTGTTGTCACCCATACCTTTACATTGGAAAGCTCTTTTGTCCCGTTGTTTGCAACATCAAAACCAACTTTAAAGTCCTTATCCGGTGCAACAACTCCTGACGGAGAAGTAATATTATCGATTTTTAATGAAGCTTTCCCGGCATTTTTCTCCTCTATCGGCACATAATATGTGAAGCTTTCGTTATATGAATTTCCAAACTCATCCTTATAGTCAACGGCTATCTCAAGCGGAAAGCTCCGAACATTTATCTTGTCGGATACAATAAGGTTAAAGCTCAGCTTGCCCGTCTTGCCTCCATTAATGTTTTTCAAATAACTAACGCCTGAAAGCTCGGAATAAATCCCGTCATTGCTAAAACCCTTCAAGGTTACTTTCACATCTTTTGCGCTAAGAGTCCCAAGATTTTCAAGCTCTATGGAAGCACTGAATCTGTCTCCCGGTGCCGGCTTATTCGGAAGCATCTCAATGCCTTTTAAAATCAGACTGGGACTTTTATCGTTGTTTTCAATATTAACATATATAACTTCCGATGAAGAGAACAAATCACCATATAGATTGCTATATCCGATATCCAGTTTCAACGGATATGTACCGCTTTTGGCATTCGGTTTTACAACCAGGTCAAGCTTTATCTTTTTTTCAGCATCGGGCTTAATCTCATCAACCGATACTGAAAGATGCCCCGTTGGTGCCGAAAAAGGTGATTCTGCCGAATCTGCCGCCATGGTTATTTGAATATCTTTTGCTGTAAAATTGGATGTATTTTTAATGGGAAATTCGACCGAAACATTCTTTCCATCCTGCTTTGCGGTTACCTTTCCCACAATTCTGAAAATCGGCTTGTATTCGGATGTGTTGGTTTGTGAACCTCCGGATGACGGTTCCTTTTCTTTCTTAACGCTAAGATACAGCGTCTGGGAAAATTGGTCCGCATTGCCGCCCTTTTTATAATCAAATACCAAATTCAGCTCGTTCCCTGTACCTTTATAGACAAGCTTAAATTTTGTAGAACCCTCATCACCACTGTTCAAAGTTCCCAGAGAGTTGGCCTGAGGATAGCCATAATCAATATAGAAAGAAGAGCTCTTATCTACAGAAACATATACATTTTCCAAGGTCTCACCGGAAGCGTTTTTATAGTAAACACTAAATTCAAACACTTCGCCTTCAGAAACATTGTTTTTAGATTGGCTTGACCCCATAACAACAATATCATTTGCACCGGCATACACATTAACACCTAGCAAATTAATTAATAGCACCAAAAGTGCCAAGATGTTTATAATCTTAATTCTGTTCATATGTAACCCCCGCATATTGATTTTCTTCTATTTTTTCAATTTTTCCGTCCAAAATATAAATTATTCTGTCAGCCTTTTTAGCAATATTAAGGTCATGGGTAACCATAATCAAAGTTTGTTTGTTTTCCTTCGCCATACCTGCCATGAGCTCCAAGACTTCCATGGTTGTCTTGGAATCCAGATTACCTGTCGGCTCATCGGCAAAGATAATTTCCGGATTTGTAACAAAGGCTCTTGCTATACCTACTCTTTGCTGCTGACCACCGCTCATCTGGGTGGGCTTGTGCCTAAGATGCTTGGATAGTCCCACTGCTTTGAGCAATTCAACAGCTCTTTTCGTTCTTTCCTTCTTTGAAATACCTTTAAACATAAGAGGAAGGCTGACATTTTCGACTGCAGTTAAATAGTTGACAAGATTATATGCCTGAAATATAAAACCCACATTATCCTGACGAAATGCCGCAAGCTTCTTTTCGTTAAGCTTTTCGATACTTACATTCTTAATTCTTATGCTTCCCCTAGTTGGCTTTTCAAGCCCGGCAAGGACATTCAAAAGTGTTGATTTTCCGGAACCTGAAGTGCCTAAAAAGCAACAAAACTCACCTTTGTATATATCCATGTTCACATCTTGAAGAGCTACTACCTTTTCCGAACCGACTCTATAGATTTTACTCAGATTGGTAATACTTATTATCGGTTCTTTATAGTTTTTTACATCCGAGATATCCCTCGCCCCCTTTTTGTCCCACTTCCATAAATGTATTTCGTCAAATAATTAACTATTTATAATTATAAATTACTGAAAACTTTAAGTCAATTAAATGTATATATATATAATTAAAACTTTATTAAAACTTAGTAAATTTTTATTAAAAAATTTATAAAAAGTTTATAAAAAATTTATAAAGTATTTAGTTGGCGAAATAATCGCATATTTCCACCCCCCTTTACAGGAGGTGTAAAATTTGATAAAGTAATATGGGATTAAAGAACCAAAAGTCAATTTATAACAGGAACGCAGTTATCAATATAATATAAATTAAATCTGACAAAGGAGTTGTATTTCGATGGGAAACTTGCTTGAAAATAAAAACATATTGGTTATGGGAGTAAGAAACAAGTGGAGTATTGCCTGGGGTATTGTAAAGGCAGCTCAAGAGGAAGGCGCAAACGTTATAATTACATACCAGGGAGAAAGGGAAAAAGAAGGAGCGGAACAGCTCGGTGCCCATTCCATATTCCAATGCGATATATCCTCCGACGAGGAAATAGACAATCTGTTTGCCTCCATTAAAGAAAAATACGGCGTACTCCATGGAGTGGTGCATAGCATAGCTCATGCAAAGACAGAAGACCTTCAAAATGACTTTGTTTATACCTCTAGAGATGGATTTGCCCACGCTATGAACATCAGTGCATATTCGTTAGTGGCAGTAAGCCGCAGAGCAAAGGACCTCATGACAGAAGGCGGAAGCATCATAACCTTGACATACATGGGTTCGGAAAAAGTATTTAAAGGGTACAATGTAATGGGAGTTGCAAAAGCCGCCCTTGAAACAAGCGTAATGTACCTTGCATCAGACCTCGGCGAAGCCAATATCAGGGTTAATGCAATTTCGGCAGGTCCTATAAAAACCCTTTCTGCTAAAGGTGTTAAGAATTTGGGCGATATTTTGGATACCGTTCCTAAAAAAGCGCCTCTTAAAAGAAACATCACTCAGGAGGACCTTGGAAAAACAGCCCTGTATCTTTTAAGCGACCTTTCCAGCGGTGTTACCGGTGAAGTGATTCATGTTGACAGCGGATACAATATCATGGGTATTTAATGCTTATAAAATTTAATGCATACTAAAAGCTCAGAGACTTTAATTGTCGCTGAGCTTTCTAATTTTTTATGCCACAAACACCTTTAATGCCTTGTTTATAAATCTTACCTCGACAGGAAGGGTCGGCCCCTTTTCCCCGTCAATACTGAGTATTATTTCCTTTGAGCTTTTAATGGCACATCGGTCCGTCCTTATGGTAACCACATTCTTGTCATTTTGCAGCTCATTACTTATAACTTTATAGAAAATGGCTGGAAGCTCTATTTTCCTGCAGTCTTTAATAACAACAATATCCATAAGTCCATCGTCATAAACCGCATCCATAAGATTGTGAAAACCTCCGGCCTGCTTGCCGTTTAAAATACAGAAAAGAAGAATGTCATCTTCAAATACTTCCTTTTCTGTTTCAATGGTCACTCTAAAGGGCTTCATAGTTGCCATTTCACTGAGTGCTTTCAGGTAATACGCCAAGGCACCCAAATTCTTTTTTAGCTCGCCGTCGGTACTGAAGGAAACATCCACAAAGACACCTCCGGCACAAGAGCTCAAAAAATATGTTTTTTCATCCACAACCCCTACGTCCACATCCACTGTCCTGCCATTTAGAATGATATTCACACATTCTTCAACAGATGTCGGGATATCAAGTATCGAAGCAAAGTCATTGCAGGTTCCAGAAGGAATTATTCCCATGGGCATGGAAAGGTTGTTTTTCATAAGAATATTGCAGATAAAGTTTAAAGTACCGTCCCCACCGGAAGATATTACAAACTTGTAAGAGCCGTCTGTCAACAAGCTTGAAATATTCTTCTCACAGCCCTCCATAATTCTGTATGGCTGAAGCAAAATATTTTCTTGCTGAAATCTCTCTATAATATAATCCAGTTTTTGAACTATTCCTCTGTCCCCCGAAAAAGGATTGTAAACCAATAAAGCTTTATCCATAATCATACCTTCTTTGTCTTGCAAAAGCATTATATTACGGCGTTCTTTCCTATCGTTATCGGGAAATTCGCCATTCCCTTCAATTTTATCCCTCTAGACAAGTACACGTTCTTGTCTATAATAAGGCTTTCAATATCCACATCCTCTTCAATTACCGAATCCTGCATTATTATACAGTCTTTCACAACGGCATTTCTTTTTATTGTAACTCCACAGAACAATACAGAGTTTATAACAGTTCCCTCAATAATGCATCCGTCGGCTATTATGGAATTTCTGACCTCCGCTTCCTCATTGTATTTTGCAGGCGGTTCGTCCTTCACCTTTGTATAGACCTTTCCGTGTTGTTGGAAAAGCTGATATCTGATTTCCGGGTTCAGCATTTCCATATTGATCCTGTAATATGCATTTATAGTGCTTAAATTTCTCCAATACCCGTCAAATCTATATCCGTAGATATTGAGGGACCCAAGCTTGTTTATAATAACATCTTTTACAAAGTCATATTTCCCGTGGGAAATACACTCTTCCAAAAGGCTTATTAAAAGCTCTCTTTTCAGTATATATATACCCATTGAGCAAATAGTCGATTCAGGGTTTTTATGCTTTTCTTTAAAGTCCGTCACCTTTCCGTTGTCATCCACTTGCATTACACCCATGAAAGAAATCTCTTCTTTTGGAAAATCGAACATATCCCTGTAGGCTATTGTAATGTCGGCATTTTTTCTTATATGGTAATCCAGCATTCCGTCAAAAAGCATCTTGTACACACAATTTCCCTGGGCAACTACAACATACTCCTCGTAGCTGCGCTTTAAAAAGGTGATATTGTGGTACATGGCATCGGCACTTCCCTGGTACCAGCCCGAGTGTTCTCCCGCAAGATAAGGGGGGAATACAAAGAGACCTTCATTCCTTCTGTCCAAATCCCACTCTTTTCCCGAACCCAAATGATCCATAAGTGAACGAAAACTATACTGGGTGAGCACACCTATATTCGTTATGCCCGAATTAACCATGTTCGACAATACAAAGTCTATAACCCTGTATTTTCCTCCTATCGGAACAGCGGTACTTGAACGCATCTCTGCCAGTTCTCTCAGCCTGTCGTTTTTACCGCCGGTAAGTATTATGCCCATTGCACTTTTCATTCGGTCTCTCCTCCCTTTAAAACACTTTTTGCAGACTCAATAATAAGTGAGGGAAATTCCTGCTCGGTTATATATGAATCTATAACGACATTCTTTCCTATTTGACATCCATCGGGTACAACAGCCTTTTCACCAACCACTGTTATGCCCGAGTCATATAATTGTGGTTTTAATTCATTGGGTATGTTTTCGCCAATTCCCATCTTTACATTGCTTCCGATTTTTGCATCCTCACCGATAATACATTTATTAATTACCGTATTCGAACCGATAACACTGTCACTCATGACTATGGAGTCCACAATCTCCGCTCCTTCGCTTACATAGACACCCGGAAACAAAACAGAATTCTTGACCTTTCCATATATCATGCAGCCTTCAGCAACAATGGACTTTTTTACACTCCCGGTGGGGCCTATATAGTGAGCCGGTTTAACCGGATTCGGAGTATAAATCTTCCATGCAGGATCGAAGAGGTTGAATTCGGGAACCCTGCTTATAAGATCCATGTTTGACTCCCAGTAGGCCTGTATGGTACCGACATCCCTCCAATATCCGTTGAATTTGTATGCCCACATACTTCTGCCTTCTCCCAGCATTAACGGTATTATATTCTTGCCGAAATCATGAGCAGATTCTGAGTTCTGGTCATCTCTTATAAGGTACTCCTTCAAAACTTCCCATGTAAATATGTAAACTCCCATGGAGGCAAGATTGCTCTTCGGATTCTGAGGTTTTTCTTCAAACTCATATATTTTTCCGTTTTCATAGGTATTCATAATTCCGTACCTATTTGCCTCTTCCCATGGAACATTTATTACCGATATGGTTGCATCAGCATTGTTTTCCTTGTGAAAATCCAGCATTTGAGAATAGTTCATCTTGTAGACATGGTCTCCCGAAAGGATTATTACATATTTCGGAGAATACTTGTCAACATAATGGATGTTTTGAAAAACTGCATTTGCCGTCCCCTTATACCATTCGCCTATTTCTGCCTTGAGATAGGGGGACAGTATCGTAACCCCTCCATTTATCCTGTCCATGTCCCATGGCTTTCCGATTCCTATGTGAGCGTTAAGCTCAAGGGGTTGATATTGGGTTAGCACTCCTACCGTATCAATATCCGAATTAATACAATTACTGAGAGAAAAATCGATTATTCTATACTTCCCTCCGTATAGCACAGCAGGCTTTGCAATATTTTTTGTAAGTACGCCCAGTCTACTGCCCTGGCCACCGGCAAGCAGCAAGGCAATAATCTCCTTGTTATGCATTAAATTCCCCACCTCGATCGCTAAAGTATATTTTAATAGTCCTTATTGCTTTTCGTCAAAAATATTGAATTATTTAACGGTAAAGGAAGTGCAATATAGACATTGTTAATTAAAGTTATATATTCTATATCGCATCCGGGTAATCCTTTAAAATATTTTTCATTATTTTTAAAATATTCCCGTTCTCAATTATATATGGGACTAACATTTGGAAAATAATGTTAGTCCCATATATAATTGTCAATTATCACTTTACATCCATGCGCTTATATAATTTTTCATTTACCTCAACATCGGCCTGCTCAACAAGTTCATCTATATATTCCTCATAATCCCTTTTTATCAACTCATCCAAGAGTTCTTTTTTTGCATCTTTGTAAAGAAGATAACCAGAACTTTTTTTCTCTTTGCATAATATTAAAGCAAAATCAGTTGCTCTTTCTATTACTTCACTTACCTGTCCCGGCTCCAATTTCAATGCCTCATTTAAAAGCTCGGGGTATGAAACGTCTTTTGCCATCTGTTTTTCCTTTGTAAAAGTATACTCAAATATTTCTCCTTTTGGATTATACTCCAATGCCACCTTTTCAAAAGGCTCTCCGCTGTCGATTTTCTTTTTTGCCTCTTCAATTTTAGTCCTTGCTTTATTCTTTAGGTCATCATTAATGATCCCTTTTTCATCCGTAAAAGGTATGGTTATTGCCAAAATCTTTATATTGTCCGGAAGCCTAAACCTTGTCTCCTTGAGTAAAACATACATGCTTTCAAGCCTGTCTTCCGGTATTGACAGTTCATTTTCCATTAACTTTTCCTTAAGTTTTGATACCATATTATCAAAAGAGTATTTAAAATATTCAATTTCCCCGTAATTGTCCGGTCCGTATACTATTTTATTGCTTTTTAACGCATCTTTTCTTTGACGGTTTTCATTTTCCAGTTCTTTTAAGAATTCTTTATAATCGGTACTCTCAATAATTCCTTTTTCCTTTGCAAGTATTTGTTGAACCTTTATTTCCACAATGTCGTCCAGTGCCTTCTTCCTTGCCACCTCAACCGGCACTTCACCGTTATAGCTGTTGGTCCAAAAGTTTTCTTTAGTTTCAGCTCCATAGTTTTCGTTGAAATAACTAAGTACTTGTGTAGTGTTGCTTTTAAGCTTCATCTTATATTCTCTGACATAGACGGGCTCACCGTTTACTGTGGCAAGTTCTGAAAAATCTCCATATATCAGCCCCGTTTGATATGCAACTAAAACTGTCAATGCAGCGGATAAAACAAGCATAGCTGCCAACAGCAGAATGGTATGCACTTTAACGACAGGCTTTTTTCTTACACTGGCATTATTTTCCATCATCACCAAACCTTCCTACAATATTATCCTTATGCCCCATAACAAAATTTATTTGCACGATTCTGTAATAAATTATTCTGTATAAAATTATATAGCAAATTGCCATGGTTCACAAGCCTAATCCTGTATTCCAGCTTTTGGTGTGATCCTACAGCCTCTCGTCCGAAATCAAAATTTATTGATTTTCAAAGCTCTTCTTGTACTCGGCAGGACTTAACTTCGTATATTTTCTAAAGAGTCTGCTAAAATAACTAGCTTCCCTGTATCCAAGCATTTCACTTACTTCATAAGTTTTATAATTTCCTTCCCGCAAAAGCTTTTTCGCCCACTCCATTTTTACCTTGGTGACGTATTCCAAAAAGTTGTACCCCGTCTCCTGTTTAAAAAGAGAGCAGAAATAGTTTTTGCTAATGCTCAGATAATCGGCTATTGTCATAAGAGTTATTTCCTGGTCAATATGACTTAAAACATACTCACAGGCTTTCTTTATGAGACTGTTGCTCTGGGCGGGTTTATACTCTTTGACCACATTCAAAAGCTCTGTGACAAAAGCTATGAAAAATTCTTTTATTTCATCCTTTGATGAAAACTTCGCAAAATCAACATTGTTATACTTTCTAAAATCATACAACTTATTAATAAAATCATACTGCATGTCAATAAAGTTGGATATGTTAAATACCAACTGATTGGCAGCAAAAGCCGTTCTTTTAAGATTGTCTCCCGTACCGATTGCAATATCCTCAAATATATTCTCCGCAAGCTTTAAAGCGTTGTCGTCTCCGGCCATTATGGACTCTACCAGCATTTTCTCCCTCTCGGCAGGATACAGAAGACTTTGCTTTTCGTTATAATCAGTCTTTATATGAATGACCCTGTTGCCACCCAAAATGTACTTGTGGCGAAGAGCAGCTTTTGCCCCCATGTAACTTAGGCTAATATCCCTAAGGCTCGCATATGCCCCGCCAATACCGACGGTTGCACGCATGTTGGCATCCTGTTTTATTTCCTTCAATACCCTTTCAAAAAAGTCCGCGGTCATATCTTCAAATTCCTGAATTTCTTTTTGGGACTCCGGCTGAAGGATGACACTAATCAAACCTATATCCATCTCCACCATGTTGCATCTAAGTTCCTGAAATTCCGTCAAAACATCGGAAATAATTTTTCCGACTTCCTTAATCAAGCTGTCAAATCTTCCGCTTTTAATAAGTTCCCTCGAATCGGCATCGAAGTTTCCGATTTCTATAATACCAACCTGTACCATGCCTTTTTTAAGGCTGATATTATATTCATCTTCAATGTAATCAAGCTCTTGAAGAGGGAATTCCTTACCCCTTAACAAATCCTGCAAAATCTTGTCTCTGGAAAGGGAAAGATTAAGCTCCAATCTTTTTTTTAGATTTTTGCTTTTTTCTTCCTCCATCTTTTTGTCCATAAGTGAGTCATAAGCCTTTTTCAGGACTTCAATAACCTTATCCTTGTCCATCGGCTTTAATATGTAATCATGCGCACCTAAAAGCATTCCTTGTCTAACATGAGCCATATTGTCCGCATCACTTAAAAGAACAATCATGGAAGACAGGTTGTATTCTTTTACTGAATTGAGTAATTCTATACCGTTCATTTTAGGTATGTCTATATCGGAAATTATAAGATCCAACTTGTTATACTGATTTAACTTATTCAACGCATCAATTCCGTCTTTGGCTGAGCAGATGAAATTAAATCCCAATTTTCCCCATTCTATTTCAGCTTCAAACCATTCACGTATTTTAGGATCATCGTCGACAACCATAACGCCAAACAAGGCCAAATCCTCCTTTGTTAAAACCATAGCTTAGAGCAGCATATCATTAAGTTAAACACTATACTTTCTTAAATGCTTTTACAAAAATCGAAAACACCTGTTTGTAAGAAATGTTGATTTACATAACACTATAGACTGAATTTTTAATATGTACCCATCATAAGTTAATATTAATACTATATCAACGGCTTGTCAAATGTTTTGTTCGGCCATTTTAGGCTGCTTTATCAATTTGTCTTGAGCGACTGGTTTTTATCTTGCGGTCTTTTATGCAAAAAAGAGGCCCTCAAGCCTCCTTTTGTCGATTATTGCAGCTTTATTTAACCGGCAATACCAATTAATCGTACAAATGATTTTGCTACTTTTCAACTGAAGTTTTTTTGGATTTGCCGGAAGCAGTTTTTTTCGTTGATGCCGATTTTGTTGCAGTACTTTTCTTTGATGCCGCAGACTTAGCCGTACTTGATTTTGCAGACTTGGCACTTGTCTTCTTTTCGGTTTTCTCTTCATTACTGACTATTTTTGCAGGCTTTGCTTTTTTGGAAACCTTAAAAGAATAGTTTGCCCAGGAATTGTTGTCCCAATTGTCTCCACTGTCCTTAAATGCTATATTAAGGTCATCGGCATGGTCAATCTTGATAGTGGCTTTGAAGACATCGTTTTCCCTTTCCATCGGTATAAATGTCTTGTCTTCCCAGTTTTCACCGTAGCCGATATGTGCAAATATAGCATCTGCCCCGCTCTGTGCCAAAAGCCCTTTGTAATAAAGAGTTACCTCGTCCCCAACACCCAACGAGGTCTTGGAGATCTCAACACCGTTATCTGCGTACACCTGCTTTGTCTTAGCCATATAATTCACCTCTTCGTTTTGATTTTAGTAATTTTATGTTTCCCCTAAATTATCACCTGTATAGTTTTGAGTTATGTCATTGTATGAAACTTATTTCCATGTTTTGTGACAATATTACTACTTATATTTTTATATTCGGCTTTTCTCCAAAATACTTTAGCATTTTACCATAATATTGCTCAATTTATTATCGTTTGCACTGAAAAGAACTGCAAATTAAGTTTATTTTAATAAAAAAAGCTTTCTGCGTCAACCGACTGAAGCAAAATGGCAAATTCAATGCTTTTATTTCCCAAAGGGTCTCGCAAAAACATACTGCTCCCAATTATTAATATGTGTATATTCTTTATGTTTAATTCATCATTTTTATTTCAAAAAAATCAATTTTTCCAATGTTGGACTAATTCCCAGCATCTCCTTCAATTTTTTATATTCCGCCAGCGCCCTGCTGTCCGGGGCTTGAGTCTTAATTGCCCTCAACATAAGGTTCTTCGGTGTCTCTGTCGGCGATATGTATTCCACAATAGAAACTTTATAACCCAAGGCTTCCAAAATCAATGCTCTTATCCCGTCTGTGATAACATCAGCCATTCTCGCCTTTAAAATACCGTGTTTTATTATCTGTTCAAAAGGCGGATATGAATACTGCTTTAGAATTTCCTGCTGGCAGCATGGCACCATGACCATGGATTTTACATTGTTGTTTACAGCCAAAGCTATGGCTTCATCGGTTGCCGTGTTGCAGGCATGGAGACTTATTACCATATCAATCTTTTCCGACGTCTGAAAATTTCTGATATCCGTCACTTTAAACTCCATATTGCGATATCCGAGATTTTGAGCAATCCTTTTCGATGCCTCAATTACTGTATTTGAGTAATCCAGCCCAATAAAACGGCAGGGCTTTTTCAATACTTCCCTTATATAATAGTTCAATACAAAAGTGAGATAGGATTTTCCGCAGCCGCAGTCCAAAATTGTTATGGATTCATTCTCTTTGAAAAACTCCCTGAGCATGTCGTCGATGAGCTCTACAAAGTGATCTATCTGATTGTACTTTCTTATCATGTCATTCTTTATTTTGCCGTTGCTGCCCAATATCCCGATTTCCTTGAGGAGTTCATCGGCCTGTCCCACTTTGATATAATAATCCCGGTTTGAAATCTGGGGAGCTTCATTATGAACCTTTATTGCCTCTTTCTGTTCCTTTGAATCCTGGGTCTTCATCTTGACGTTTTTGTCGTCCGCCTCGATGACAATCGTCGTACCTCTCTCTTCATACTTAATTACAACGCTGTCGTAGTTTTGAGCAAATTTTACAATCCTTGCGGAAAGCCAATTTGTCTCTATTGTTTCGGTATTGCCGTTAAAATTCATTTTTAATTTCGCGTCATCCTGCCACACTTTTGCAGGAAATTCCCTGGTTCCGGACTTGTAGAGTACAGTCATGCTTTTGAAAAACTCCCAGTTGTCAATAAGTCTTTGCTCTATACCGGTTAAAAACAAGGATAGTTTATTCAAACTTTGCTTATTCATCTGTCCATACCACCTAAAAATAAATTCATCAGTTTGCTCTTTGAACTGCTTTTACAAGCTTTGCTTCATCCTCAGTAAGCTCCCTCACTTCGCCTGTGTTAAGGGTCTCATCCAGCTTTAGCTCTCCCATTTGTATCCTCTTTAAATATTTTACCTTTTTCCCAACAGCCTCAAACATTCTTTTTACCTGGTGGAACTTTCCCTCATAAATCACTATTTCCACCTCGGAGAAAGCACCCGACTTCAGTATAAAAAGCTCTGAAGGAAGAGTCTTATAACCGTCGTCCAATACAACTCCTTCCCAAAAGGCATCCGCATCTTTCTCCGTAACGTTTCCGTCAATGAGAGCATAATACCTCTTGGGAACATGCTTTTTGGGAGAGAGCAGTTCATGAGCCAGTTGCCCATCATTGGTCAAAAGAAGAAGCCCTTCGGTATCAATATCCAGTCTTCCCACCGGAAACAGGTTGAAGCATTTAAATTCGTCCGGCAAAATATCAATTACCGTCCTCAACCTGTTGTCATAGGTTGCGGATATGACTCCCTGCGGCTTATTCATCATTATATAAATAAATTGCCTATATTTCAATATTTCTCCGGCCACTTCTATAACGCTTTCTTTTGGGTTGACATGCATTGCACTGTCTTTTATTACAACCCCGTCAACTTTCACCTGTCCGTTTTTCACCAGCTGCTTTATTTCCTTCCTGCTGCCAAATCCAAAGTTTGACAGTATCTTATCCACCCTCTGTGTATCTTTCAATGCTCCACTACCTCCATTTTTATACCGCATTAACTTCATTGCTACTGCATTTTTCTCCAGCCCTTCGGATACAGATTTTTCAGCATATCTTTGGTCTGTTTTGCCCATCCTAGTGTGTATCCGTCAACCAAAACACCGGTATATCCAGGGTCACCTTCAAGCATCAGGGTTTCACCCTTTAGGTATTTTGAAACCTCAATGGAATCTGCTCCAAAGCTTATTGTCTTCCTGATATCTTCTTTTTTTAGCGAAAGGGCAAAAGAATGGGAGGGTTCAAACCTGCCCTTTATTATCTCTCCCAGATACCACCCGAATTTTGCAACTTTAATACCGGAAAGATCCGGGGGCTCTTCAGGAAGGCAGTATAAATTATTTCCCTTAACGACAAAAAAGCCATCTATATTTATGTTTAAATTCTCATGGGCAAATTTATAAAACGGCTCCATGAGTTTAATCATATTGGAGTCTTTACTTTTTGCATACCCTTTTTCGTTGGCGGTTCTCTCCCCTTTTTTCCTAAGAAGGGCAACAAAGTGTCCCTCTCCCTTTACCTTGTGAGGCCAGAGTCGCACGGTTTTCAAAAGCTCTTTGTTGTTGTCCCACCATTCGGGGCGGCCGTTATCGATGCCATATGCTTTAGGTATTTCCACAACATCATAGTTTTTATGCTTGTCCAGAAATTCAGAAATCATTCCCTCATTTTCCTCGGGGGAAAAAGTGCATGTGGAATAGACTAAATATCCTCCCGGTTTTAGCATTTCATCCACATTGTCTAAAATTTCCCGCTGCATGCTGCAGCATTTGTCACATTTGAATTTGCCCCAGCTCTTTGCCGCGTCCTCATCTTTCCTAAACATTCCCTCACCGGAGCACGGAGCATCCACAAGTATCCTGTCAAAAAATCCGCAAAACTTGCGTGCCAATTTGTCGGGGCTTTCATTGGTAACTATGGCGTTGGTTATACCGCAAAGCTCTATGTTTTTTACCAAAGCCTTTACCCTGTCCGAGTTTATATCATTGGCAACTAAAAGTCCCTTTCCCTTCATGCCCGCTGCCATTTGCACCGTTTTTCCCCCTGGAGCGGCACAAAGGTCTAATACATAATCTCCGGGCTCGGTATTCATAATGGCTCCCGGCAGCATTGCACTGGGCTCCTGAATGTAATAAAGTCCTGCGTTATAATATGGATGCTTTCCGGGATTATCGCCTTCACGATAATAAAAGCCGTCTTTTGTCCACGGTATGGGTTCTATCTCAAAGGGTGAAAGCTTTTTAAACTCTTCCACTCCCACTTTAAGTGTATTTACCCGAAGCCCGTAAAACCTTGGCATATCGTAAGATTTTAAGAATTTCTCATATTCTTCGGCATCAAAAAGTCCTTCCATTTTTCTTAAAAACTCTTCAGGAAGCTTCATTTCACAACTCCTTTTTACATAATTCAGGCTTGACAAATCCACATCTTTAAATGTGAACCCATCAAGCCTGACCCCGTTTTTATTCCTTAAATACTCGTTTATACATAATGCTGGCGTTTTTTACATGTTCTTTTGTCATTTTTTCCGCTCTATCGGCGTCTCCTGCAATTACTGCTTCGTATATCGCCTTATGTTCCTCCAGAACCTTTTTGGCTCTGCCCGGCGACCCAAAGGATGCGTTTCGGGCTCTTTGAATGTGGTGGTGGAACGTACTTAATATGTGAATCAGAGGTTTGCTCTTGCTGGCTTTGAACAAAATATCATGGAACCTGGAATCAAGCCTTAACAAATGCTCGGTATCATTCTTAATTGTATAAAACTCTTCCAGCTCTAAGGCCTCTTTAAGCTCCTGAGCTTCCTCCGGAGTTATATTTTCCGCCGCCCACCTGGACGCAAGCCCTTCAATCATCATCCTTATCACATATATTTCTTCAATATCTTTAGCAGATATTCCTGTTACAATCACACCCTTGTTGGGGATCGAGCGAACAAGTTCTACCAATTCAAGCTGCCTTATTGCTTCTCTCACAGGAGTCCTACTGACGCCAAGCTCATCACAGAGCTTCTTTTCAGTAAGGCTGTCCCCCGGTTGGTAAACTCCGTTTAATATGTCGTTTTGAATATGATAAAATACTTTTTCCCTCAGCGAACGCGAATAGCTTTCACCTTCGTCGTGCTCAATTTTTACCACTTATGTTCTCCCCCTTTGCAGAGCGCAATTTTTCTCATATAGCCTCATTTTTATTGGTTCTGCTGCCTTGTATAATTCAAAAGTCCGCCAGCGAGAATCATTTCCACCTGTCTTTGAGACAAAGAAACATTTACTTTTATATCTTTCCCTTTAGTTACGTTTTTCACTACAATACTGCTGCCGTTTTTAATTTGCTCCCTTGCATTCTCAATAACAAGTTCGTCATTCATATCTATATCATCGTAGTCTGCCTCGTTTTCAAAAGTCATAGGTATAATACCTGAGTTAATGAGGTTTGCCATGTGAATTCTTGCAAAGGACTTTGCAATAACTCCCTTTACACCCAATTGAAGGGGAGCCAACGCAGCATGCTCACGGCTTGAACCCTGTCCGTAGTTTGAACCTCCAATTATAAATCCGCCGCCGTTTTCCTTTGCTCTCTTCGGGAAGTCTGGATCACAAGGTGTCAAGCAGAATTCGGCAAGGTACGGCACATTTGACCTGAAAGGCAAAAGCTTCGCATTTGAAGGCATAATATGGTCGGTGGTGATATTGTCCCCAACCTTTATCAAAGCCTTGCCGCAAACTTTGTCTTCCAATGCCTTGTTTACCGGAAAAGGCTTAATGTTAGGTCCTCTTACCACTTCAACATCTGCTCCTTCCGGTGCAGGTGCCAAAACCATGCTGTCATCAATAACAAATTTTTCAGGCATGCTAACTTCCGGTGCATCGCCCAATTCTCTCGGGTCGGTCAATACTCCGGTTATTGCACTTGCTGCAGCTATCTCAGGGCTTACCAAATAAACTTTGGCAGACTTTGTACCGCTTCTTCCTTCAAAGTTCCTGTTGAAGGTTCTCAATGAAACAGCATCGGTTGCCGGTGCCTGTCCCATTCCTATACACGGTCCGCAAGCACTTTCCAATATTCTTGCTCCTGCGGCAACCATATCGGCCAATGCACCGTTTTGAGCAAGCATTGTAAGTACCTGTTTAGAACCCGGTGCGATAACAAGGCTGACATCTGGATGAACTTTCTTTCCTTTGAGGATTGCAGCCACCTTCATCATATCCATGTATGAAGAGTTGGTACAGCTTCCTATTGCCACCTGATCTACTTTTATCTTTCCAATTTCTTTTACCTTTGCAACATTATCCGGGCTGTGCGGTTGTGCTGCAAGAGGCTCAAGCTCATTAAGATCAATAACAATCTCTTCGTCATATTGAGCATCTTCATCGGGCTTTAACTCAACCCAGTCATTTTCTCTTCCCTGAGCCTTGAGGAATTCCTTTGTAACCTCGTCACTTGGGAAAATCGAAGTGGTAGCTCCAAGCTCCGCTCCCATATTGGTAATAGTAGCTCTTTCAGGAACAGTAAGGCTCTTTATACCTTCTCCGGCATACTCGATAACCTTGCCCACTCCTCCTTTTACCGAAAGCCTTCTTAACACTTCAAGGATTATGTCCTTGGCAGTAACCCATGGCTTTAAAGCTCCGTTCAAAACAACTCTGCACACTTTCGGCATCATCATGTAGTATGGACCTCCGCCCATTGCCACTGCCACATCAAGACCACCCGCACCTATTGCAAGCATTCCGATTCCTCCTCCTGTAGGAGTGTGGCTGTCGGAACCTAAAAGAGTCATTCCCGGAACGCCAAATCTCTCCAAGTGAACTTGGTGGCATATTCCGTTACCCGGTTTTGAAAAATATATTCCATGCTTTGAAGTAACTGTCTGAATGTATTTATGGTCATCGGCATTTTCAAAACCTGCCTGTAAAGTATTGTGATCAATATATGCAACAGACTTTTTGGTCTTTACCCTTGGAATTCCCATAGCCTCAAACTGAAGATATGCCATTGTTCCGGTAGAGTCCTGGGTCAAAGTCTGATCTATCCTTATCGCTATCTCACTGCCAGGCTTCATTTCGCCACTTACCAAATGTTCTTTTATTATCTTCTGCGCTAAATTCAAACCCACGTACTATTCCCCCTTGGTATTAATTTGTATTTTAAAGTGCCAGATCAAATATTTCCGGCGCCAATTCTCTTATAACATTTTCAAGCTCGTCGTCACCTATGGAAGTTACACGTCCGGCTTTATATTGCTCATCAACCCACTCTTTAATTTTTACTACTCTTTCATCCCTCTTGTCAATTTTCTTGGCGCCATCAAGTCCAAAGTGGCTGTTTATCCAATGAGCAATTCCTGCAAGTCCTGAAGTCTGGTTAATTGCAACACCCACAGGTCTTTTTAAGAGTTTTGCCGTATCAAATATATTGTATATTTCCTCGTTCTTCAAAAGCCCGTCGGCATGTATTCCCGCCTGGGTTACATTAAAGTGTCTTCCGACAAATGGAGTCCTCGAAGGTATCTGATAACCCAGTTCTTTTTCATAGTACTCCGCAATCTCGGTTATTACAGTCGTATCCATACCGTCAGTAGTTCCCCTGAGCTGGGCATACTCAATAACCATTGCTTCAAGAGGCGTATTTCCTGTCCTTTCTCCTATACCGAGGAGCGAGCAGTTTACTGCGGAAGCACCGTACAGCCATGCAGTAGCTGAATTGGAAACAGCTTTGTAGAAGTCATTATGACCATGCCATTCTATAAGCTCACTTGGGAAACCGGCATAATGCCTGAGTCCGTAAATTATTCCCGGAACACTTCTAGGAAGTGCTGCTCCCGGATATGCAACTCCATAACCCAGCGTATCGCAAGCACGAATTTTAATCGGCACATTACTTTCTTCCATGAGCTTTCTAATCTCTATAGCAAAAGGTACAACAAAGCCGTAGAAATCTGCTCTTGTGATGTCTTCAAAGTGGCATCTCGGCTTTATTCCAACCTCTATAGCACTCTTTATAATGCTCATATAGTGATCCAACGCTTGTTTTCTTGTCATATTTAACTTCTTAAATATATGATAGTCGGAGCAGCTTACAAGGATACCGCTTTCTTTCATTCCCATATCCTTTGCCAGTTGGAAATCATTCTTTGTTGCCCTTATCCAGCTTGTAACCTCAGGATACTTGTATCCTCTTTCCATACATTTATAGACAGCCTCTTTGTCCCTGTCGCTGTAAAGGAAAAACTCACACTGTCTGATAATTCCTTTTGGTCCGCCCAATTTATGTAGAAGGTCAAATAAGTGCAGAATCTGATCCACCGTGTAAGGTGCTCTGGATTGCTGGCCGTCTCTGAATGTGGTATCCGTTATCCATATCTCGTCCGCAGGAGACATGGGTACTCTTCTATGATTGAACGTACACTTCGGTATTTCATCATAATT
Source organism: Acetivibrio sp. (assembly GCF_035371925.1). Classification (NCBI taxonomy): domain Bacteria; kingdom Bacillati; phylum Bacillota; class Clostridia; order Acetivibrionales; family Acetivibrionaceae; genus Acetivibrio; species Acetivibrio sp. The sequence continues at coordinate 28,535 of NZ_DAORXT010000017.1, forward strand.
AAAAATATCCCTATACAGGTTTGGCTCTGCAACGTCCTGAAGCGAATATTTATATTGAACCTGCTCCAATGTGTTGGTTTTCTTATTAAACTCTATCATTGTTTACCCCCTTAATTCATATTTCTTATGTAATTTTATGTATATCATGTTAGTAATATCATAATTATATTTTTCTATTTTGTATTTTAGTATAATTGTATACAATCCAGGAATCCATGTCAACTGAAAAAGTTATTTTTTTAACAAATATAATAGTATTAAATAAATAAATTCATAAGAAGGATTTTTGTAAACAATATCGAAGTAATATTATGTACATGTCTAAATCAATATCTATTCTCGTATTCTATGCTGGAGGGAACGTTATGAAAAAATCCAATCTTGTCGGAAACAAGTTGTTATTGCCCCTGATTCTGTCAGCACTTGTCGTCGTATTAAGCATCATTTCGGGGCTGTGGCTCGGTAATTGGCAGGTCTTTCTTGCAGTCTTTGCAACAAATATTATTATGCTTTTTGTAATGTACATAATCACTTCTTTCAAATCCAAGCAAGCTGTCACGAACTTTGAAAAGGAAATAAAAAGCATTAGAGAGGGCAATTACTCAAAAACCATCGACCCTGAAAAACTTGCTATGCTGCGTCCCTCTATAGTGGTTTTCAATGAAATGCTCTCGGATATAAGATCACTGATTATGGATTTTCATAATTTGTCCAAATCCATAATCGAAGCTACAAAATCAGTCAGTGTAACTGCCCTGCAGGCCTCAACTGCCATGGAAGAAATATCAAAAACCATGGACGATATAGCAAACGGCGCATCCGACCAAGCTGAGCAGGCTCAACAAGGCGTGCAAATGGTTGACCAGCTTTCCGAACAAATTAATTTCGTATATGAAAGCTACAACCGAATCACCGAGGAAACCAGCAAGATAAATGAGCTTAACAATATAGGTATGGATTCGGTAAGAATACTTCGCGACAAATCCAAGGAAAACTACGATACCGCCGAAAAGATATTCTCCGTGGTTGAAAAGCTGACAAATACAGTTAAAGACATCGGGCTCTTTGTAGAGTCCATTGAAAATATTGCCGAGCAAACAAACCTTCTGGCATTAAATGCCGCGATTGAAGCTGCCAGAGCAGGTGAAGCCGGTAAGGGATTTGCGGTTGTTGCCGAAGAAGTAAGAAAGCTTGCAGACCAGAGCAGAAAATCCACGGAAGAAATAAATATCCTGATGCAGAGCATCCATGAAGAATCCCAGCTTGCAATTCAATCCATGGAAATAATGAGAAAAGTGTCTCAGGAGCAAAACGGAGCTGTTAACAAAACCGACAATGCTTTCAACAATATAGCCAATGCCATAACCTATATAGTATCGAAAATAAATGAAGTAAACCAGGCTATAACCAAAATGCAAACGGACAAGACTCAAGTTACAGCTGCCATAGAAAATATTTCTTCCGTATCCGAGCAAACCGCTGCAGCAAGCCAGCAGGTAGCCGCTACTACAGAACATGAATTAAAATGTATTGACGATATCAAAGAATCGGCTAAAAATCTTGAGAAGCTTGCGGAAGAGCTTGAAAACAAATTCAAGAAATACAACCTAAACTAATACGATAAAAAAGTAAAGAAATTGAATGTCTTTGTGTTGAAAAGCAAAAATTCAAAAAAGAAGAGATTGGACAAAACTCAATCTCTTCTTTTTATTGTATTATTCTATATTTCATATGTCTTTAACAGCTCGGCAATCTCCACATTTTCAAAGTTTTCTTTCGCCTCCGAAAGATGGTTTGCAACATCGTCCTCAGGCCAGAAATGCGTAAGCAAAAGCTTTGATACACCGGCCTCCTTTGCAACAATACCGCATTCTCTGGCCGTAAGATGAGGTACATTGTCACTCTTTTTGTCCTTTGACAATAATCCCGCATCAAGCATCAGAAAATCAGCTCCCCGGAAAAATTCAATTATGTTTTGGTCCCAAGAAGTGTCCCCTGAAAAAACAAATCTTTTGCTTCCGTTATATACCGAAACTCCAAAGCATTTTACAGGATGCTTCATACCGGCAAAGGAAATTTCCAGATTACCGAACTTTAGCACCGTATCCTCGGAAATTGGGCTCAAACTATATACATCTTGAATATTCAGCCTGTCATACTCCTCTTTCGGCTCCGCAGGAGCATATACTTTAAGAGGCTTTATATCGGCTCCCCTGCCCTTCTTTATTTGAATAGCATATCTTAAAACCATCATGTCCGACATATGGTCACTGTGAAGGTGAGTGAGTATCACAGCATCCAAATCTTCAATCCTTGCAAACTTTTGAAGATTGCTCAGCACACCGTTGCCGCAGTCTATCAATATTTTAATATCCCCTTCGGTGAGAAGATATCCGGAGCAAGCTCCCCCCGCTGCCGGAAAGGGACCGTTGTTGCCCAATACCGTAAGCTTCATAAAACCGCACCTCCTGTTTGAAACATAATACTTTTTAGAAACAATCCTTGTTTAATTCTTCCTAGTCTTCTTTTATCCTGCTTTTTTTAATTTCAATTTGCAATAAATTTCGTAACTTTAAATCTATCAAGAGCAACAGACAGTATATAGCCTACAACTGCACAAGCTCCGCCCTGAACCAGGTTCACCGGAAGGTCCCTTAAAGCTGCGGCAATTCCCATAGTCTCATCAAACAGCCTCATTACATAGAGCTCGGCAAAAAAGTATCCCGAAACCATAACAATACTTGCAGCAACGGATGCAACCAGTATAACTACATGCTTCTTTTCTTTAAATCTTTTTGACAGGGCATAAACAATAAAACCTGCAACAAACCCTTCAAGTCCCTTTACAACAAACGTAACGGGCGCGAAATGCTGGTATCCCATCGCTATATCCGCAATAGCCGAACCTATTGCTCCGGCCAAAGAACCGCTCTTTCTTCCTAAAAGAACCGCCGCTATTATTATAACCGAATCCCCAAGATTAAAAGGACCAACCGCCGTGGGTATTTTAGTAACGTATGTTGCCAAAAAAACCAGGGCAATCATCATTCCGTTTATAGCTATCTTTCTTGTGCTATTTGTTCTGTTTGAATTACTCATCAATATCCCCCCAATACAAACTGTATCGATACATTTATAAAGCGTATCTAATTGGCAGAGATATTTTATTTTCATAAGATAAATTTGTCAAGGAAAATCTTTTTATTTTTGGATATTCTTCATTTTAAGGTCAATTATCATTCGTTATCCTCTCCACCTCATATTACAAATATACCTTAACTTTATTTAACAAGATAAAACAGTATTAGAAAGAAAGTCTGATTAAGCTCACATACTGCCCCCAATATATCTCCCGTAGCTCCTCCCACCTTCTTTGAGAAAAACCTCACTGTAAAAAATGCCGTCATAACAGTAAGAGCTGCAAGGAGAAGTCCCTTTGTGCCCAAAACCAAGAGAGAAAGAAGGAAGTATATTATGCTGCCCTGCAAAATCTCTTTTACACCGCAACAGTCTATAAAGGATTTGCCCAATCCTTCACCCTCCCTGGCATAAACCGAGATGCCCGCACCAATCAAAGAACCGATTCTTCCCGCCGCCGGAAACAGAAGCAGTGCCCGGGGAAGGTACGATACCGAAATAGAGCTTAGCAAAGCATAATCCAAAATGATGACGCAAACAACAGCCAGCAAGGCATTTGTCCCAATCCTGCTGTCCCGCATGATTTCCAATATTCTCTCCCGGCTTCGGTTTGAGAATATTCCGTCAAAGGTGTCGCCCAATCCGTCCAAGTGAAGCCCGCCCGTCAGTATAATGTATGCCGCTATAAGCAAGATACTTGTTATCCCCTGCGGAAAGAACCTCTTTAATATATAAAAAAGAGCTGTTATTATTCCACCTATCATCAAGCCGACAACCGGAGCAAAAACCAGCCCCTTTCCGTAGTCCTCTTCAGTACCGTCGATTTCGAAAGGTATGGGTATTCTGGTGAGAAATCCAACCATCAGTATTGCCCTCTTTATATACATAAAATCCACCACTCCAACAAATCATTTTATCTTTACAGGAATCCCCGAAACACAGAAATACACATCATCAGCATTTTTAGCAAGCATCTGATTTACTCTTCCCGCAATATCCCGAAATACTCTCGAAAGCTTATTCTCCGGCACAATACCCATTCCAACCTCATTTGTTACCGCAATAAATGTGGCATCAAGTGCTCTTATGGCAGAAAGGAGCTTGTCAATCTCACTGCAAACACCTTGCTCCGCCTCATACTCGGCATTTTCGGGCAGGTTGTTCCAGTCTGTGCATCTTTCCAAAATGATATTTGACACCATAAGAGTTATACAGTCAAGCAAAATATACTTCTTGCCTGTCCCAACATCCTTTAGTCTTGTATCAAGATCCTTGTATGCTTCAAGGGTTGTCCAGCCGGCAGGCCTTTTTGCTCTATGCTTTTTCACCCTTGATTTCATTTCCTCATCAAAGGGTATTGATGTTGCAATATATAAAACATCATTTTCACCGCAAGACTTTAGTGCCAGTGACTCTGCAAAAGAACTTTTGCCGCTCCTTGCGCCGCCTGTAACAAGAATAAATTTACCCATTATCCAAAACCACCTCTTAATTTGGCTTTTAAAAAAGCACCATGGGAAATACCCTCAAGGTGCTTTAGGATTCACATGCAATATATGTAATTAGCTTGTTTGATTTTCAAACCGTTGAACCTATAATACGTAGTTGGTAATTGCAAATATCAAAAGTCCCAAAACTCCCATAAGTAACACAGTAATAAACGTTGCAGCATACATTAGACTGATTGTCTGGGAAATAGCTTTGATATCCAGTTCATTTATATCATCACCAATTGTAGGCTTCTGAACGATATCCCCCAAATACAACACCTCTGTGCCAAGCCGTATACCCAATGCTCCCGCCACTGCCGCCTCAGGATATCCCGAATTTGGACTTACGTGTTTTTTTCTGTCTCTCATCATAATGGAATAGCTGTTTTTGTATTCTTTTCTTGTTATAAGAGCACCTGCAACTATAAATATCCCTGTCATCCTTGCAGGTATGTAATTGACTATGTCATCAAGCTTTGCCGTTGCCCAGCCGAAATTTTTATATGTTTCGTTTTTATAACCCACCATCTGGTCTAAAGTGTTTATAGTTTTATAGACATAAGCTATTGTTGCACCCAAGCCAAAAAATGAAGCCAAAAAAGCATAAAAAATCGGAGATATTACTCTATCTGCCGTATTTTCAGCCGTTGACTCCACTGTGCCTTTTATTATTTCCTTTTCATCAAGATTTTCCGTTTTTCTTCCTATTGCAGCAGCAAGCATATTTCTTGCCCTGAATACATCCCTCTCCTTCAACGCGTCAAATACCTTGTAACCTTCAGTGGCAACAGTTTTCGATGCAAAAGAAGAATATAAGAAATAGGTGTTTATGACATGAAAGAGTATAGGATGAACAAGCATGGACAATTTCAAAATCCCGGCAACAATTCCGCCCACAACGCCTATCATTATCAGAATAAAACCAATTCCCGCAATCTTTTCGTTTTTGTATGCTTTACTGGTGCTGCGAACAACATCCTCTCCCAATGCCTTGACCTTTTTGGAACTTGATACGTTGATAATATTGCGCAATATATTTTCCACATTTTTCCCAAGCCACTTGATAAACCTTACAGGATGGGGCAGCCAAGCCGGGTAACCGATAAAAAAATCCAAAAGAAATGCTATAAAAACATCCAAAAGCAGATACAGCCTCATTGCCTTTCCCCCTATACATTTCATTTTTCTATGGACAAATCTCTAATCTAGTCTTTGAATTAAATGCTGCCAAATACGCTTATTATATCTTATGATATAAAATCACCGCAAATAACAAGCTCAATTTATGGCGCGAAGTCTTTAAAACATCGCAACAGCACAACTCACATAGTTCATTATATATATTTTTATCCATTTGTGCAAGTATTGCATTTTGAGGCAGATTACCCTTCAATGTAGCTAGGTTTTAAACGCTCTTCGTCTCTTTTTTAAATCTGACAGAATAGTTGTACATCCAAATTCCCAACAGTATGAAAATCGCAAGACTTACAAAGTTCTTTACACTTTCGTTCGGAATCACCCCTGCCAGAAAATCGGTCTTTATATTTAATGCTGCAAAGATACCAATGACAATACCTGTCAGGGCGTCACCGGCAACCAGTCCCGATGCAATCAAAGTACCTCTTTCCACTGCGGTGTCCAAATCAGCTCCGCCTTTTTTAAACTTGTTTTCGACAAGTTTTCTAATCAATCCGCCAAAGAAAATAGCTGTATTTAAAGATAACGGCAAGTAAAGCCCCAAAGCAACAGGCAAAATCGGCAATCCTGCAAGGGCGCAGAAAATGGCGATCATTATACCTATGATGACAAGGGTCCAAGGAAGCTGTGCTGTCATGATACCTTCCACAATGAGTTTCATAAGTGTTGCCTGCGGTGCCGTAATCTGCCGGGTACCGATACCGTAAGCGCTATTTAAAAGAAGAACTGTTGCTCCGGCAGCAACGGAAGCAATTGCAAGGGAAACAAACATTCCGTGCTGTACTTTATAGGGGGTTCCGCCCAAAATAAAAGTTGCTTTTAAAGATTGGGCCACACCACCGCCGACAGCTATTGCCACACAGACAATACCAACCGCCAGCAATACAACATGCATTCCGTCCGCACCGGTTGCCCCCATTGCCTTGTAAACGGATGCAATTACCAAAAGCGTTGCGATAGTCATGCCTGAAACCGGGTTGTTGCTGGCACCGATTACGCCGACCATTCTTGCAGATACTATCGCAAAGAAGAAGGAGAAAAATACTGCAAGAATGGCACCAACAGGACCTGCACTAATAGTTGGTGTCAACCATGTCAAGAAGAAGCCGGCTGCTGCCGCAATAAACACCCATACAATCGATGCGTCTTGATTTGTACGGTCCAATGTTTTTTCCCCTTTTCCAAATCCGCGCATGGCCTCTTTAAATGACTTGAATATGGTGGGAAGCGATCTTGCCAAAGAAATAAAACCTCCCGCAGCAACTGCACCGGCACCTATATATTTAATGTAGTTCGACCATATATCCGTTGCCTGCATTTCCGAAATCAGCACAGTAGACGGGAAAATCGGCGTTGCAACCGATTCGCCGAAAAATTTAATCAACGGAATCAAGCCCAACCATGCAACAATAGAACCTGCAAGCATCAAAACTGACGTTTTTGTACCGATAATAAAACCGACTGCAGCAAGGGAGGCAAGAGTGTCCGTACCTATCATGGCGTTTTGAAACGGCCTGATAATATAAGTTGCTGCCTCGTTCCATAATGCCAAGCCGCCGGATAGGATTTTGTATCCCAATCCGACAATCACACCTTTTAAAACGGCTGCAAACCCTTTACCTCCTTGGTTTGCATTTACCAAAACTTCAGCCTGTGCCATTGCTTCAGGATAGACCAATTTTCCATGCTCTTGTATCATTAAATGCTTGCGTACAGGTACAATAAAGTAGACACCCATTATTCCTCCGATAACAGTGACTACAACTACTGTCCAAAGGGGAAGGCTAGAACCGATAAGAATAAGAGCAGGCAATACAAAGATAATACCTCCGGCAATAGATTCCCCAACAGCTGCAAGAGAAGCAACATAGTTTGATTCCAGTATATTGTTTCTTTTAAACAGACTTTTAAATACCCCTGTTGCCAATATAGCACCGGGAATACCTGCCGAAATGGTCAAACCGACTTTCAGCCCCAAATAAGTATTTGCCGCGGCAAAAACAACTGCAAAAAGTATTCCGAAAACAATAGAATACGCCGTTGCTTCCGCAGCTTTTTCACTGCTTGGAATAAACGGTTTGTAATCCTCGCCTTGAATTCCGCCATATGCTTCTTTCGGAAGTTTCCTCGCTTCTTTCGACATATATTATCCTCCAGTGTTTATTTTTTCTTCTTAAGTAATAAGTCCGCTAAATGGAAATTCCACTATCCCCATCAGAAGCCGTGTTACCTGCCCTTAAAATGTCGCCTTCTACAATCATTTGAATATGTCCGTATCAAAATTATGCGTAAAATCTTCACCTTTTATGCAAACCATGTCACTTATCCGCGGATGATGAGATAAGGGATTTGTGCCTTAAATAATAAACAAGCACATAAAAAGACGGTATACAGGCTGAAAGACCTTTATTCCTAATACCGTCTTTTTTATTGTGCTCTTTTATTGATTTATTTAATCTCCTCAAGCAAACGGGTTAAAAATGTCCAAATCCTTGCTACGGATGAAATACTAAGACTCTCCTTTTCCGTATGAATGTCATACAAATTCGGCCCAAAACTAATCATGTCAACATCCGGCAAAATCTTTTTCAGCACACCGCACTCAAGACCCGCATGAACTGCATTCAATTTAGGCTTTTTACCGAACAGTTCTTCAAAAACTCTAACTGCGGTCTTTCTGATTTCAGATTTCTCATCATATTCCCATGCTGGATAAGCACTGCTTTCTTTTGCCGCACCGTTCGTCCTTTTTGCAATTAACGCCACCCGGTTTAACAGCTCCCTTAAGGAACTTGCGGATGAAGAACGCAGGGATATTGTAACAACCAGCTGTCCTTCTTTTTCTTCCACCACAGCATTGTTGACACTCGTCTTAACCAAACCTTCGATATCCTTTGACATATACTGTACACCATCCGGCGTCATCATAAGAAAGTCAATAATGTCCTCGGATAATTGCTTTATGAAAACTTCCTCTATTCCAACTTCCCTCACATCAACAGTAAGTCCGCCGTCTTCCACCCGATATTCTTCTTTTAATTCCTTTGTGAAGGATTCTATTTTACGCACCGTATCCTCCAAATCTTCCGCCAAAACAACCGCTTCCGCTTCCTTGGGAATTGCATTATGTTTACTGCCCCCCGTAATTTTCGCCAGAGTAATGTTGTCTCTGCATTTATCCAGAATTCGGGCCAATAATTTGATTGCATTTGCCCTCTGTTTGATAATCTCCATTCCCGAGTGACCGCCCTTAAGGCCGGAAACTTTAATTTCCAAGCCGTTGCCGCTTCTTTTTTCTTTCTTTACCGGGAAGGTAACAATCTGGTTTGCACCGCCGGCACAGCTGACCAGAAAAACGCCTTCTTCATCGGAATCAATATTAAGTAATATTTTCCCGTTTAAATGCTCACCGGTTAGAGCCATTACACCGTCCATACCTGTTTCTTCCTGCGTTGTAACCAAAAGCTCAATGGCCGGATGTTTTAAATCGTCGGAATCTAAAATGGCCAAACCATAAGCAACAGCTATCCCGTCATCCCCGCCAAGAGTGGTGTTATTTGCCCGTAAAATATCCCCTTCGACAATCATCTCAATGGGGTCCGTATCAAAATTGTGGGTAGAACCTTCCCCCTTAATGCAAACCATGTCGCTATGTCCCTGAATTATAACGGCAGGTGCGTTTTCATAGCCCGGTGTCGCAGGCTTTTTGATAATTACGTTATAAAGCTCATCCTGATAAACTTCCAGATTTCTTTCTTTTGCAAAATTGACTAAAAAATCACTGATTCCTTTTTCATTACCGGAGCACCTTGGAATCCGGTTGATTTCATAAAACCAATGAAACACTTTGCGCGGTTCAATTGTATGAATTGTAGACATAAACTCTCACCATCTTTTCAATTTTTTATAATATTTTATATTCATTATAAATAATAAAATCATAAAATAGTATTTCCAATATTCATTTTTATACTTCGGTCTATTAATTCAACATTTCATTTACCGAATATGAATATGCCGAATAATGACGAATTTTGTAAACACAAAGTATCCAAAGATTCAATATTATGATATAATATCTTTGAAATATAATTTTAAACTATAGTTTTGTATAGTATTAAATCAGTTTTAGGGGGAGGCAAATAGGAAATGAAAAAAATTATTGCTTTTTTGTTATTGTCTGTATTGTCAGTGAGCTTATTTTTACCTTCGGCACAAACAAAAGCTGCCGGCCTTGACGAACAGTTTATTCTCATCAACGAGCTCATGGCATCAAATGATTGTCCCACAAAAAGCTAGAAAATATAAACAAATAGAGCAAAATATGAT
>NZ_DAORXT010000018.1:0-38376 GCF_035371925.1 Acetivibrio sp.
TCATATTTTGCTCTATTTGTTTATATTTTCTAGCTTTTTGTGGGACAATCAAATTATAAATTAGATGAGTATTCAAATACTTTTACAAATGAAAAAATTTCAACAATGGAATTCATAACAGAAATTTCTAATTATGTCTTTAATTGTAGTAGAATTAAATGCACCATCAACAATGGTAATACTGAAATTCATTTTTCTGGTACATTCATGTGTGCTCTTCTTGAGTCAAGTTTATTTAGGTATAAATTTAGAATTGAAGATTTTTATCAAAAGCAAAAACAAGATTAAGATTATTTAGTCATCTTTGAGGTGAGAGAATAAATGAACTGCAAAATCAGTATTGAAATAAACAAGGATAGTTTTTACATAAGTAAATATAAATCAATAACTGGAGAAATATATTTCAAAGTAGATGACAGGTTCTTTCCAGAAGAAGGCTGGAGTGACTTCCCTGTTGTGATATTAACTTGGTGGATAAAATCACTTTTACAGATTATTCAGGGAAAAGTTGGTATATCTCAAGAGTTTCTATTTATGGATGGCCCATTACTAATAAAAGGGAAAAAAGTTGATATAGATATTATGGAATTAGAGTTCATTCACAGAGAAGTATTACAGTTTACATCATACTGCTCTATCAGTAGCTTTAAATCATCAGTTGTTGAAGCTTCAAAAATAACATTAGAGTCTATGATAAAGAATGGATGGGAAACAAGTGATACAAAGGAACTAGAAAGCTTATATAAGAATTTAAAATAGCAATTTGATTTTAAGGCAGGTGAAACAATGAGAACACCAGATATTGAAGCTGTCATATCCTTTCTAAAAACAGAAGATGGTGGTAGAAGCAGACCATGCACTTCTGGCTACAGACCTGCTCATTTAATAAAGGATGATTATCTGACTACAGGCACACACAATTATTTTGGCAAAGATGAGGTTTTGCCTGGGGAAACTGTTACTGGTACTATAACTTTTATAACTCCTGAAGCATATCCTCAAAGTTTGTGGGAAGGAAAGGTTATCAATATTCAGGAAGGCAGCATGATAATTGGATATGCCAAAGTAACAAAGGTAATGAATGAGTTATTAAAATTTGAAGAATAATTAATGCTTTGCAAATTTTCAAATTGAATATATAATTACTTTCTTTCAAATAATAGTTTGGTGGTAAATAAAAATAATACTTTACTATAAAAAGCCAACAAACTATAAATTATGAAAGGAAGTGATGCCCACATGTCAACTAAAAAACAAGCCAATAGACTAATCCATGAGAAATCCCCATATCTATTACAACATGCTTATAACCCTGTAAACTGGTTTCCATGGAGTGATGAAGCCTTTGAAAAGGCCAAATCAGAAGATAAGCCTATCTTCCTGTCTATTGGCTATAGCTGACCTGTATTCAAAGAACTTGTCATTGGTGTCATGTAATGGAGAAGGAATCCTTCGAAGATGAAGAAGTTGCCGAAATTTTAAACAAAAACTTTGTTTCGATAAAAGTGGACAGAGAAGAACGCCCGGACATAGACAATATATACATGACTGCTTGTCAGGCACTGACAGGTCATGGAGGCTGGCCGCTGACAATTATTATGACTCACGACAAAAAGCCTTTTTTTGCCGGAACATACTTCCCGAAGAAAGACCGTATGGGGATGCCCGGGCTAATATCCATCCTTAACAGCGTACACGGCACCTGGGTAAATGAAAAAGATTCCCTCAATAAATTCAGTTCCCAGGTAGTCAATGCAATAAGTGAGTCATTTGATAATGATTCCTACAACTCAATTGACAAAATTACGGAAGACCTATTCGAAGAGGCTTTTTCACAGTTCAAATATGACTTTGACAATATTTACGGAGGCTTTGGAAGTGCACCTAAATTCCCCACTCCCCACAACTTGTATTTCCTCTTAAGATACTGGCATAAGACTAAAGAGGAGTACGCCCTTACCATGGTGGAGAAGACTCTTGATTGCATGTACAGCGGCGGAATATATGACCACATAGGCTTTGGATTCAGCCGTTATTCCACTGATAGAAAATGGCTGGTGCCCCATTTTGAAAAAATGCTGTACGATAACGCATTACTGGCTATAGCATACCTTGAAGCCTATCAGGTAACAAAAAAGCAAAAATACGCCGATATTGCAAAGCAGATTTTTTCTTATGTGCTAAGAGACATGACCTCACCGGAAGGTGGTTTCTATAGTGCTGAAGACGCAGATTCCGAAGGCGAGGAGGGAAAATTTTACATCTGGACCCCCGCTGAAATAAAAGAAGTATTGGGAGAAAGTGACGGTGAAAAGTTCTGCAAATATTACAACATTACGGAGGAAGGAAATTTTGAAGGTTTCAATATCCCAAACCTCATAAACAGCACAATACCTGACGAAGACAAAGATTTCGTCGAATCGTGCAGAAAAAAACTTTTTGAGCGCAGAGAAAAAAGAGTGCATCCCCACAAGGATGATAAAATCCTGACCGGCTGGAACGGTCTTATGATAGCTGCCATGGCAATTGGCGGAAGAGTTCTGGGCATTGAAAAATACACCCTTGCCGCCGAAAAAGCTACAGAATTCATATTCTCAAAACTCACAAGGCCCGAAAGAAGACTTCTGGCACGCTATAGGGACAATGAAGCTGCATTAGCTGCATATGTCGACGACTATGCATTCTTAATCTGGGGACTTATTGAGCTCTATGAGACAACCTACAGGCCACAGTATCTCAAAAAAGCCATAAAACTCAACAATGACCTCATCAAGTACTTTTGGGATAATGAAAAGGGCGGGCTTTTCTTATATGGCAACGACAGTGAGCAGCTTATTGCCAGGCCAAAGGAAATATACGACGGAGCAACTCCATCCGGCAATTCGGTCGCAACTTTAAACTTTTTAAGACTTGCCCGTTTGACCGGACAGCAAGACTTAGAGGAAAAAGCACAACGGATGTTTGACCTTTTCGCAAGAAAAGTCGAAAGCATGGCAAGAGGATATTCGTTCTTCCTGACAGCAATGCTTTTTTCACAATCTAAAACAAAAGAAGTTGTACTGGTAGGAAACAGTCACAAAGATACTGAAAACATGCTGAACATTCTCAGCGAAGACTTCCGGCCGTTTACAACATCTATTTTATACTCTGAACAACATAAGGATTTAAAAGAACTGGTGCCGTTTATCGACAATTACACTACCGTTGAAGGCAAACCCACAGCTTACATCTGCGAAAACTTTGTCTGTCACGAACCGATTGTTGACAGCAGCCAGTTCCGTGAAAGGTTAAATAATTAGCATTATAGCAAATATACAAGTACAAACTTTATAAACAAATAAAAATATTTTAAAAAAATTTTTATTATGACAATAAAAATCAAAAAATTTACGAATTACTATTATTGAAAAAACAACTTAATCATAACATGATAAGGTTGTTAAAAACTGCATATGCTAGCAACTGTAGATTTTAACCTACAGTTTATTTTACCACTTCTAGAAGTATCCCTCGCCCCAAGGGATACTTTCTCTATTTTATGACTTTATCAACGCTCTACCGGTATGATGTTTTCAACCATTAGGACATCCTCTTCTTTTGTAATGTCGGATATGGCCTTTTTCATGGAAAGCTCCTTGGCCTGGTGAGTTACAAATATAAGCGGAACAGCATCCTTTCCCCTGTCTTTCTGGATAACCGATGCTATGCTCACTCCATATTTGCCAAAGTATCCGGCAATTTTGGCAAGAACACCGGGTTTGTCCTTTACCGTAAGTCTGACAAAGAATTCGCTTTCCCAATCATCGTTGAATTTTATCTTCTCGGCAGAGTTTTCTTCGTCGTTGTAAAAATTGATATACCTATGCTTGTCCTTTTGATGGCATGCAGTAATTATATCCGATACAATTGCACTTCCCGTGGGAAGGTCGCCTGCTCCCCTTCCGTACAGCATTATGTTTCCCACTGCATCCCCTTTCAGGAACACTGCATTAAAGGAATGCCTCACAGCAGCCAAAGGGTGATCTATGGGTATGAATGTCGGATGTACCCTTACTTCTATGGTATTGCTGCGCTTTTTTGCAATAGCAAGAAGACGGATTGCAAATCCCAGCTCCCTGCCGTATTCGATATCTTCTATGGTAATCTTGGTAATGCCTTCCCTGTAAATTTTGTCAACATCCACTTTCTTATGAAATGCCATGGAAGATAGTATGGAAATTTTATACATAGCATCATAACCTTCTATGTCGGCTGTGGGATCCGGTTCTGCAAAGCCCAGCTTCTGTGCCTCTTTAAGTACATCTGTGAAATCTCTGCCCTCTTCGGACATTTTTGTCAATATATAGTTGGTGGTACCATTAATTATCCCCATAATCTCACCAACTTTGTTGGCCTGAAGCGACTCTGCAAGAATCTTGATAACCGGAATACCTCCTGCCACACTTGCTTCATAATACAGGCCCACTCCGTTTTCTTTTGCAACCGTTTGCAGCTCCATGCCATGCTTTGCGATAAGCTCCTTGTTTGCGGTAACAACAGTCTTCTTATTCATAAGGCAGGACATAACATAATCCCTTGCGGGCTCAACACCACCCATGAACTCTGCAACAATAGAGATTTCGGGGTCATTGGCAATTTCTTCGAATTTATCCGTAAGGATTGAATCCTCAACTTCCGCATCCCTTTTCTTACTGACATCCCTTACAAGAATTTTTGCTACTTTCAGCCGGATTCCTTCACTTAAAAAAATATCGTTTCCGTTATTGCGAATAATTTTATAAGCACCGGTTCCGACATTTCCAAAACCGAGAAAACCAATTTTTACTTCTTCCATATCCAATCTCCTCCGAAAATCATTATACCAATTTGATTACTTTGATTATACCAATAAAGATTATATCAATAAACCCTTCCGTTTCAAGCCCCATGTCCGTTCCAGAACTTCTTTATACATTCTGATATATTTTTCCCCGTTACTCTGATATAAGGAAACCATTCATTAGGAAAAAGTGCAAGATAACCGGGAGTTGTAAACCTGTCATCGACTAAAAGTATGACTCCTTTGTCATCTTCCGACCTTATAACCCTTCCTGCTGCCTGCATAACCTTGTTCATCCCCGGATACATATAAGAGTATTCAAACCCAAGCCGGTTTTTATTCCGGTAATAATCCTTTATAATATTCCTTTCATTGCATATCTGAGGAAGACCCACACCTACAATAATTGCTCCTATCAGCCTGTCGTCTTTAAGGTCAATCCCTTCGGAAAAAATTCCTCCCAATACGCAAAAACCCAGTACCGTCTCTTTGGGGTCCGCCTTAAAATTTTCGAGAAAATCCTCCCTTTCCTTTTCCGTCATGGAACCTGACTGAACATAAAGCTTTATATCGCTACATTCCTTTTCAACCAATTCGTAAACCATGTTCATATACTGATAAGACGGAAAAAAAGCAATGTAATTTCCCTTTTTGGCCCACACGACGGATTTGATACACTCCACAACCTCATTACAACTTTTATCCCTGTCCTGATAGCGGGTGGATATCCTGTCGGCTATCATAAAACACCTGTTATTCACCTCAAAAGGTGAATCCAAATACATCGTATAGTCATCCGGCCCGCCCCCCAATATTTCCTTGAAATAATCCAAAGGCAGCAGCGTAGCTGAAAAGAAAACTGCAGCTTTTCCCCTTTTTAGAGCTTCGCTTAATAGGTGGGAAGGGTCGATACAAAAAAGCTTTATTCTAACATCATTATCCGCTTTCTCTACAAAAGTAACATACCTGTCATCATAAAACTCGGATATCTTAAGATACATAAGGGCATCAAAATAAAGCTGAAGGAGGTCTTCATTTTCAACTCCTTTTTTCGCACTGTCCGCCAAGTATTCTTCACATTCGCCGATAAGTTTTCTCAAAAGCAGGTATATTTCACTTTGCTCTTCTTTACTTACAAAATAATCATTATCGCCGCATAGCTTTTTCATGCCCAGCATAAATGTGTTGAGCTTTTGCAGTATATTGGATATTTTCGGGTTTTCCTCTTTCATTTCCTTCTTTAGCTCAAGAAAGTCCTTTTTAGATAGCTGTGCCGAAAACATTTCCCTTGCCCTGTCCACAAGGTTGTGAGCCTCATCCACCAGAAAAATGTAGTCCCCGCCCGTATCGGAGAAAAACCTCTTTAAGTACACCCTCGGGTCAAAGACATAATTGTAGTCACAAATTATTGCATCGGCCCAAAGGGTAAGGTCCAGCGCAAACTCAAAGGGACAAACTTTGTGGGCCTTTGCGTACTCCTCTATGACCTCCCTTTTGATTTCATCTTCTTTTTTAAGTATATCCATTATTGCTTCATTTACCCTGTCAAAATGCCCCTTGGCATACTCGCATTTCTCAGGCTTGCAAACGGATTTTTCCATGAAGCATATCTTTTCCTTTGCGGTAAGAGTTACTGTTTTACACAAAAGCCCCTTTTCCCTCATTTTGGCAAAGGCCTCTTTGGCAACACTCCCCGTTACAGTCTTTGCAGTAAGGTAAAATATTTTTGAGGCATGTCCTTCCCCCATGGCCTTTACTGCCGGAAACAGGGTTGAAATGGTCTTTCCGATGCCCGTAGGTGCCTTTACATAAAGCTTTTTACCCTCTGTAATGGTCTTGTAAACAGCCACTGCAAGCTTTCTTTGACCCTTTCTGTATTTTTCGAAAGGAAACTCAAGAGCCTTAATAGAGCTGTTCCTCTTAACCTCCCAATCATAAGAAAGCCTTGCCCATACATAGTATTTTTCAACAAGTTCGTTGAAAAACCGGCTTAGCTCTTCTATGCCAAACTCACTGACCAGGTATTTTATTTCTTCCGTATCCAAGTGGCAATAGGTAAGCCTAACTTTTATCCTGTCCAGATTTTCGTTTACTGCATAAATATATGCATAGCATTTGGCCTGTGCCCAGTGCAGAGAATTGTAGGATTCATCTATCAATTCCAAGGGTACGGTTGTTGATTTTATCTCGTCAATCGTAAAACAGCCATCCTCATTTATTATACCGTCCGCCCTTCCTTCAACCGTAAGAAAAAAGTCGTCAAACTCAACAGTGCTCTTTAAGAATACTTCCGCACTGTACTCTTTGCCCTGGGCCTTCTGTATTTTTTTATGAATTCTTGTCCCTTCAGCTGCCCTGCTGCTTCCGGTAAAGGAACTGTCAATATCACCGTACCTTAACACAAACTCAACCAGATTCCTTACCGATATCTTTACTTCCTTTTTATATTCACTCATCAGACTCAAACCTTTTCCATTATATGAGCTTAAGATTAGCTCTTTCTCCTGTAAACTTTATTTTTTTCATTATAGTCGACAAAATACTCATATCCGCCATTAAGAAGCATTCCTTCACTCTTACCCATCACCAAAAATCCACCGACATCCAAGGAGTTGTAAAAATGCCGAAGCACTTTTCTTTGTAAAGGAATATCAAAGTAAATCATTACGTTTCGGCAAAGAATCATCTGAAATTCATTCAGTATACCTTTTTCAATTACACTGTGCTGAAAAAACAAAATATTATCTTTAAATTCGTCTTTTACCTTTATATAGCTTCCGGTAATGTCAAAATAGTCGGTAAAGGCTTTTGTTCCGCCAGCTTTTTTATAATTGACAATATCGGTATCTATTGTGCTGGCAGAATACAAACCGTTCTTTGCCTCCTCAATTACATAGGGATTTATATCTGTGGCATAGATCTGCACCTTGTGAAGCATACCCAGTTCTTTTAGTATTATTGCCAGGGAATAAGGCTCCTTTCCGTTGGAACACCCTACACACCATATCTTAATATGGGAATAGGAATCCAGGCAAAGCAATACTCTTTCCTTTAGGAATGTAAAAACTTCAGGGTCCCTGAAAAAATTCGTAGTATTGATGGAAAAATCCAAAAAAAGCTGTTCAAATACGTCCTGATCGGTAAGAACCAGCTTTCTGAATTCTTCAAAGCATGTCATGCAATATCTTAGCATTGATATTTTTATTCGTCTTATTATACTATCCTTCCGATACTCTGTAAAGTCAAATCCATACTTATCGTAAATATCCCTAAGGAATTCTTCCACTTTTTCCGGTTCAAAAGACCTGGAGCTTAGCTTTTCACTAATCTCACACCTTTTATTTAATATGGATTTTTTCTTTACTAAAAAACACTTTATACCAAGGGACAAGAAATACGAATATAGATACGATTTAAGCACAAACACCTTGCATTTACTATTTTCCTGCAGCTTTATAATTTTTTCAACTACTTCGGGTGTGACAATATTCGCATCTAAAAATGTAATATGTATCTCACATCCACAGTTTTCACCGATACACTCCAACAGCCTGTCAGCTTCGGCCTTTGAATCCAATTCCCCCATAACCGAAATATGCATTATGCGTCCGTTTCTAGCTCTATGAATTTTCAAGCAACTGCACCCCAAACCCCAAAAAATTTAGATTATATAAAAAGTTAAAATGTTTATTTAATTCTCTTTTGCTATCCAAGCTTTTATCAAGCGTATCAACACGTCATAATCCACGGGTTTTGAAATATAATCGTCCGCCCCGGCCTGAATGCACTTTTCCCTGTCAGCTTTAAGGGATTTTGCCGTAACTGCAATAATAGGAATATCCTTAAGCTCTTTGTCCTCCCTTATCGCTCTGATGGTCTCATATCCGTCCATTACCGGCATCATGATATCCATCAGAATTAAATCCACTTTGTTGGTTCTAAGCAGTTCAAGAGCCACTTTGCCGTTTTCCGCAGCTGTGATATTGGCTCCATAATCTTCAAGGGCCGACGCCAAAACAAAAACATTTCTGTGGTCATCATCAACAATCATAATGTTTTTTCCCGTAAGACTCAATGCATACTCTTTCTTCACTTTCGAAAACAGATAGCAGCTATTGTCCGCATTTTCCTTAATCCTCTTAAGAAAGACAGTCAGCTCCTCTTGAAGCCTTTCCTTTGAATCTGCCGTTTTGACAATTATTTTATCCGCATACCTTCTTAATTCCTCTTGCTGTTCTTGCGAAAGGTCTTTTTCCGTATAAACAATCAACGGAATATCTATATTTTGCTCGCACATATACCTGCAAATATTTATCCCGACCCCATCATTCAATTCCATATTCAAAATCACAGCATCGTATATTTCCTTTCCAAACTCAAATTTTGCGTGATTGTCTAAAGATACCACCTTTATTGTGATATTTTGCTCTTCAAAGAGTTTCTTTATTGTGTTCTGCCAGACTGTATCACCTCCAACAATCAGAACCTCTCTGGGATTTTTGTCCGAGTAGTTTAATAAATATGCCATTATTTGAAAAACATCATCTTCATCAAGGGCAGAAATTACATATACGGGTATTTTTCCAAGCTCCACAGTGCTTTTAAGCTCCCTCAAAACTTCAACTCCACACATGTCGGGAAGCATAATATCCAGAAGTATCCCATCCACCTTGGTGCTTCTAGCTATCTCCAAGCCTTCTTTTCCGCTTTCTGCAATAATGGTGTCAAATCCCAGTCTTTCATTTATGCCTTTTATGTACTTTGCAAAATCTTCATTGTCTTCAACAACCAGTATTACCTTGCCGTTCTTTGGCGTATTTGAAATCTTATTGCTTGAGTCTTTCTTTAATACTGCGTCAGCCCTGTTATTATTTTTTTTAACAACACCGGGCAGTTTAAGGTAAAATGTGCTTCCCTCTCCCACATTGCTAATGACTTCTATTTCACCTTTCATAAGGGAAGCAAGCTTTTTCGATATAGACAGCCCAAGCCCTGTCCCTCCATACTTCCTTGATATTGTTCCGTCCACCTGTCTAAACTCCTGGAATATAACAGAAATGTGCTCTTGGGAAATGCCAATTCCAGTGTCGGTTACCGAAAATACAGCATCGTCCTCTCTATTCTCATCCACTGCTGCTTTTAAAATTATGGAACCCTCCGAGGTAAATTTAAACGCATTGGAAAGAAAATTTCTCAGTATTTGTGAAATTTTATCCCTGTCCCCAACCAGCATGGAGTTTATTGAATCCTCTACGACAAAAGTAATGTTTTTCTCTTTTGCCGAGCTTTCGAACATTTGTCTTAGGTCCTCCATCAGCTCGCCGGAATGGAAAGTATAAATATTTAAATTCATTTTTCCCGATTCAACTTTTGAGAGGTCCAGAACATCATTAATCAATCTCAAAAGCTCCCGACCCGCCTTGTTAATTACTTCGACCTTTTCCATATCCTTTTCGTTAAGCTCACCTATCTTCTTACGCCCAAGCATTTTGGAAAGGAGGATAATTGAGTTTAGAGGAGTCCTGAGCTCATGGGACATATTGGCAAGAAATTCCGTTCTGTATTTATTGACCTTTTCCAGCTCCTCGGTTCTCAATCTTAGCTCCATGGTTGTCTTTTCAAGGTCCTCATTCTTGCTGTTTAATAGTCTTGTCTGTTCCTCAAGAAGCTGTTGCTGTTCCTCAAGCTGGGAATTGGTCTGCTGCAATTCCTCGCTTTGCTGCTGAAGCTTCTGTTGCTGGTGTTCAAGCTGGATATTGTTTTGTTGAAGCTCCTCGGTCTGCTTTTGGAGAAGGATTTGCTGCTCTTCCAATACTCTGTTGGCTTCCTCCAGCTCAGTTGCTTTTCTTCCTGCTTCTTGTTTTGCAGCCTCTGTGATTTTCAAGAGGTTTACAATCCTGTTGTGTTGCACTGCAGTATACAGGTATGTAGATATAATTTTGGCAGCCTCATTCATTAATTCCTGTTTTAATTCCACAAAAGGTTCAAAGGAAGACAGCTCCAGAACACCGTAAAGATGACCTTGATATAAAAGCGGCACGGCATAAACATTAAGAGGTGCTTCACTTAAAGTACCTGTGGTAATCTGAGCCTCCTGTCTTTGGATATTTTTCAAAAGAATCGGCTTTCTCTCTAGCGCCACCTGTCCTATGATTCCTTCTCCCAACTTATACTGATTTGACAGTCGGTCTCTTTCGGTAAAAGCATAGGATGAATTCAAATACAGCTTTTTGTCCTCATCATTATAAAGATAAAGTACTCCGTTTCCGGCATCCATAATTCTTGCAAGGAAAGTTACTGCTTTATCTGTAATTTCACTAAGGTCGAATTTGCCGGCAAGTTCCTCATTTAGCGAACTACAGCTATCTTTTATCCAAAATTGCTCCTTTAGGTTTCTTACAAGTTTGTTGTAGTAATTGGCCATATTAACCAATTCATTTTTACCCGTAAGATCTGCCTCAATTAGCTCTCTGGTATTTGCACTGGTTTTCATTACATACTGCAAATACGAAATTGGCCATATTATGCTCCTTATCACAATGGTAAACAGAACGACTGAAATAAACACTATTATTCCAGTCCAAAAGAATATACTGTTTTTGTGGTATGACTGTATTTGTGAGGAACGGTTTATAAGACTCAGTGCCGCATCTTCTTCAATTCTATCCAGAATATTTAAACGTTTTTCCAATTCTTCGACATATTCATTGTTTTTGGCAGTAAGCTGAGGTATCTCTCCTATGTGCTTGCTTTCCCGAACCATTGCCACAATGTCCGCGCGGATCTTTCTCCACTCATCAAATATTACCGCCGCTTCGTTTATAAGCTGCTTTATTTCTGCATTATCCCTTGAATTGGCCCGTATAATTTCAAAGTTTTGCAAAACTTCTTCGTCATATTCTTTAATTTTGTCCGATTCATAATAGGCATTATCTACATTTTCAAGAAGCAAAAGCTCTCTTATGCCCCTCTGTATTTTCATTATTGCAACTCTTGCTTCCCTAGCGGCATTTGATGCGCTCAGTGATTGGGTGTAAATATCTTCGGATACTTGTCCGATTTCACTTACATTCCTGAACGCAACTACTGCAAAAACAACAAACAGTATAAGCCAAACTGCAAACAATCCCCACATTCTGTGCTGAATTCTTATATTTTTCAACAGCTTCATCAATAATACCTCCCCCAAAATCTTTCCGGCGCTTGCCAATACACGTCCTAATAGTAAATATCAGAAAATTCTATATGTACATTGTGATGCATCTTATCACTTTTTTCTTTTCTTTTCAGCACATCTGTTGAAGGATTTTGTGCATTTTCCAGGTTTGCAGGAAGCTCAACCGTAAATTCGCTTCCCTTATTATACTCGCTTTTTACACTAATGCTTCCGCCATGGAGCTCCACTAAAGACTTGACAAGACTTAAACCTATGCCGCTGCCCTCATTTTTCCTGGTCAAAAGATTGTCCACCTGCTTGAACCTTTCAAAAATCACTCCCAGTTTATCCTCTTTGATTCCTATTCCCGTATCTTTCACACTTATTGCAATAGTCTTGCCCAAGTCCTTTATCTCAACGTTTATAGCTCCTCCCCGGGGTGTAAACTTTATCGCATTAGACAAAAGATTTAATATTATTCGTTCTATTGCATTCTGGTCGCATAAAACGAACTTTTCTTCCACATCAGTGTCAAATATGAGGGATACCCCTTTATTTCTTGCATATTCCACAACCGATAAAGAAATATTTTCAACTATCTCAACTATATTGCAACGGAACATCTTCAGCTCAAAATAACCCGAATCTATCTTGGTAATGTCAATCAGATTGTTGACAAGCCTTAGCAAACGATAGCAATTTTGCTGCTGCATCGCAATCTTGCTGCGAATCTTTTCCCTGTCCAGCTCCTGGCCGTCATTCAAGTATGAATTGATAATTTGCGTTGTACTGTACAATATATTAAGTGGAGTCCTAAGCTCATGGGATATATTTGCAAGAAAAATACTCTTTGCCTCGTTTGCCGCCTCCGCCGCCTCCTTCGCAGCCCTTAGCTCCTCTGTCTGCTCCCTTACTCTTTTTTCAAGAATTATATTCATTGTCCTTTCTTTTTCTATCAGTTTCAGGTAAACATTAATTCTGTTAATAAGCTGATATTCGTCAATGGGTTTTGTCAAATAATCCACAGCACCGATTTCAAAGCCCCGTCTTTGAAACTCATCACCGATACAGGATGCTGTTAAAAAAACTATGGGTATGCTGCTTGTCCTTTTTCTTTTCTTTATTAATGAAGCCAGCTCAAAGCCATCCATTCCCTCCATTTGAATATCCAGTATAATAAGATCCACTCTTTCTTTAAATAGAATTTTTAACGCCTTTTCTCCAGAATCTGCTTCTTTTACATCTGCATTAATATGTTCTTCGATAAGAGCTTTCAAAGAAAATAAATTATTCTCGTTGTCATCTACAATCAGAATTGTGTACACAGGCTCCTGCATTATTATCCCCCTTCAAGATAAACCAAATGTTGTTCTTTCTTCAAAGCCTTTAATACTCAACATCATATAGAAAAAGCCCGTTCGATGGTGCCGTATATCCGGCAAGACTTCTATCTTTGCCCTTTAGTATGTTTTCCATGGAATCAGGGCTTATCTTTCCAAGTCCCACTTCTATCAATGTTCCCGCCATTATCCTAACCATGTTGTACAGGAAACCGTTTCCATAAAACATTATATCAATTATTTTGTCCTTTTTGTCTATATCTATTGAATAAACCTTTTTAACCTTGGACTTCTTTTTACTCTTTAAAGACGTAAAGCTCGTATAGTCATGCTCTCCCACAAGATATCGGGCCGCCGCCTGCATTAAATCAATATCCAAAGCTTCAGGTATATGACAGGTATATTTTCTGTAAAACGGGTTGTGGAGTCTCTCATTCCATATCCTATAAAGATATTTTTTAGCTTTTGCATTATACCTTGAGTGAAACTTCTCGTCCACTTCCTGCATATCCAAAACTACAATATCTTCGGGAAGATATCTGTAGCAGTAATCGAGCATGGCATTAAGAGGCATATTGCTTTGAGTGTGGAAATTGGCCACCTGCTTTATGGCATGCACCCCTGCATCGGTCCTTCCGGAGCCAATAACTTCTATGTCCTCCCCTGTCATTACCCCTAAAACATTTTCAATTTTGCCCTGAATAGTCTTGTCAGAGTCTCCTAACCTCTGCCATCCCAAATATCTGCTTCCATCGTATTGTATTGTCATTTTTACATTTCTCATAAACCGGTACCCCATATATACAAAAGTATATCCAACATTATATATAATGCAATAAAATAACCCGGTATGGCTTTAATATACCGTACCGGGTTAACGAACCAATAATATACAATATTATTTATGCCATACCTTCAAAAGTCTTCCTGATTTCTTTAAGGAAATCCTCAGTATTTACTATCTTCTTTTCCGGAACTTCCGAAAGCGCTGCAAGGTCCTTTGTCATTGTACCGTTTTCAATTGTCCGGATAGAAGCTTCTTCCAGCTTGGTTGCAAAATCAACAAGCTCTTTTATGCCATCCAGCTCTCCGCGTTTCTTTAATGCACCTGTCCATGCAAATATGGTTGCCATGGAGTTGGTGGATGTTTCTTCTCCCTTAAGATGCTTGTAATAGTGTCTTGTAACGGTTCCGTGAGCTGCTTCAAACTCATATTTTCCGTCAGGTGAAACCAATACGGATGTCATCATGGCAAGACTTCCGAAGGCAGAAGCCACCATATCGGACATTACATCACCGTCATAGTTCTTGCAAGCCCAAACCATGCCGCCTTCCGACCTTATAATACGTGCTACCACATCGTCTATCAATGTGTAGAAATACTCCAAATTTTTAGCCTCAAATTTTTCCTTGTATTCGGTATCGTAGATTTCCTGGAATATATCTTTAAATCTGTGGTCATATGTTTTGGAAATAGTGTCCTTGGTTGAAAACCAGAGATCCTGGTTCATGTCAAGGGCATAGTTAAAGCAAGCCCTTGCAAAGCTTCTAATGGACTTGTCGGTATTGTGCATACCCATTATCACACCGGGGCCGTCAAACTCATGAATGGTCTGTCTTGAAACCTCTCCGTTTTCGGATGTGAATACAAGCTCAGCCTTTCCTGCCGACGGAACATAATATTCCACATTCTTATACACATCGCCATAAGCATGTCTCGCAATGGAAATCGGCTTTTTCCATCCCTTAACAAAAGGCTTTATGCTGTCTACAACTATCGGCGAACGGAAAACAGTACCGTCAAGAATTGCCCTGATTGTACCGTTAGGACTCTTCCACATCTTTTTCAAGTTGTATTCCTCAACCCTCTGAGCATTAGGAGTAATAGTGGCACATTTAACTCCCACGCCGTATTTCTGAATAGCTTTTGCAGCATCAATTGTAACCTGGTCATCAGTCTTGTCCCTGTATTCAAGCCCCAAATCATAGTATTCGGTATTGAGCTCTATGTATGGCTCTAAAAGATGCTCTTTTATCATTTTCCATATAATTCGGGTCATTTCGTCTCCGTCCATCTCGACCAAAGGTACTTTCATTTTTATTTTGCTCATAGTTCCTCTTCTCCTTCTATTTGGAATATTTAAATGGTTTTTAAATCATTGTTACGAATTTATCAAAGTCTCCTATTTATTTTAAATTAAAATCATGCTATTATCAAGGTAGTTTTGGAGAATAATGTACAATATTTGCATTTACCTTTTCGTTTAAGTACCCAAAAAAAGCAATGAATATCATGAAAGTTTAGCCTCTCCAAGATATTCATTGCATATAATAAGTTGGTCTTCTGCTTAATAAATCAACTATTTTTTAGCTTCTTCAATGCCTTGCTAATATCTTTTTCAAGCGTTTTAGCATCCAAACCGTCATATTTTGCCGTAAGCATATTATCTGAAAGGGATAAAAGCTTGTTATCTTCATCTACTTCAAATAAGCCGTCTTCAAAATCCACAGACGAATATACATTTTCTTTGTCAGGGTGTTTACGTAAAATAAATATCATTTTCCGGCCTTTTCTAACTTTCGTTTCACCATTATCACTTCCGGCTGAACCAAACTGATGAAGCTCTATTGTATCCGTATCCACATCGCCATACAGTACCCTGTTCACTTTGATTTGCGAACTAGTCACATTATATGCCGGTGCACTTTTACCGGGAAACATTTTTTCGAGCTTTTCCTCTGCTGCTTCATCGCCCAATGAAAAGTATTCCGTTTTAGTTGTACCGTCTGAAACCACTTCGCCCTCAATTATAAGATCTGCTTGCTCCAATAATACCTCCATTGTTTCGGCACGATACCTGCATAAAAAATCATTTTTCAACGAACCAACAACTTTGCCGGATAGATCCGGATTATCATTGTATTTGACAGGGGTATCATAAAAAGCAAAAATACTGCTTGCCGATATAACTGTTAAAACAAATAAAAATATTGACACTATCACCTTTTTCACTTATTATCACCCTTTATCAATTATCAAATACTGTCCGGAACTGTCCATCATTCTATACAACCACAATATGGATAACTTATTAATATAATACAAATAAAATTTATCAATGTCAATGTTTCCGGCAAATCTTCGTCGGCATTATTGATTATTTGAATTAAACAGGCTTACATTAAATTACTCATTTAAACTTTCATTTCCTTCCAGCCAATCAATAAACTGCCTTGCAGTCCTTGCAGAACGTCCGTTGTACATAAGCTCCCATTTCATTGCCTCTCTTTGAAGTGTGTCTTTATCGATGTTTATACCTCTTTTAGCCGCAAGGCCTTCGACAATCTGTAAAAATCCTTTTTTATCCGGCGATGTAAAAACAACTGTTATTCCGAACCTTTCCGAAAGAGAAAGCTTTTCCTGCAATGTATCCTGAGCTCTGACCTCATCATCTGGATCAACGGATTTTAAACCAGCTCTGTCGCTAAATTTCTCTTTTATAAGATGGCGTCTGTTGGAAGTGGCATATATAAGTACATTATCCGGTCTGTTTTCCACTCCCCCTTCAAGTACTGATTTTAAAACCGTATAGCTCTCCTCACTGTCTTCAAAAGCCAAATCGTCAATAAAAATAATGAATCTGCACTTTCTTCCCTTAATCAATCTTAATACCGCCGGAAAATCTACAAGATATTTTCTCGGTATCTCAATGATTCTAAGTCCCTGTTCCTTATATTCGTTTGCAATAGCTTTTACGGTTGAAGATTTTCCCGTTCCCCTGTCTCCATAAAGCAAAACATTGTTTGCAGGCAGTCCCCTGACAAACTTTTCTGTGTTTTCAACTACTTCAAGGCGCTCCCGCTCATATCCGATAAAATCGGACAAACGAATCGGGTCGGGAGATTCTATACCTCTAAGACGCATTTGTGCTTCTCCCGGTTCCCACACAAAAGCATGATATCGTGCAAAAATTCCCGAGCCGTTGGTAAAATAAAAATCAGAAAGGTGCTTTATCCATTCTCCCCACCTACCCTTTGTGGCAAGAATATCAATCATCTTCTCGCAGCTATGGGTAAATCCACTTTTTCTCTCATTGTGTTTATTATCAAATTCCCACTCGGGAAGGCTATTTATAAACCTCTTCTCAATCTCACATGTGCAGATATTCTCCAATGCATATTCTTTAAGCGCATGGGATGTAATACAGGATATGTCATAAAGCCTGTCCAAATCCTTTGAAGCCGCATCAACCAGTATTTTATCAATATTATCGAAGGGCGTCTTCTCCGCCTGCCGCGAAAAAGGGTTTTCATCAAAAAGTATCAGCTTAATAATATGCTCTTTTAAAGACTGTACTGAATCTGCGTTTGCCAGTTCAAAGAAAAATTCATTATACTTTCTTATAAATTCATGAGCATCAAGCCCTCTCCTATAAACCACTACTCCAAGCTCGTATAATTTTTTCAATACACTGTCATTAACAAGATTTTTATATACACACAATGAATCAAAGCCAAGCATTAATTCATTGACATCAAAAGCACTCATACAATCCCTCCGTATCCTCAATTACATTTATCTTTTAAGTATATACTTTACCGGTATTTGCCGCAATAAACCTCTTAAAATCAACATTACAATTTTATCAAGGGGATTAATCTTTGTAAACAAAACACTCAAAAATTAAGCATTGTGTTAATTATTTAAATAGAATGGTATACTATTTAGTATAAAAATCGATGGGAGGGTACAAGAGATGAATTATAGAAAAATGGGCCGCACCGGACTTAACATCAGTGAAATCAGCTTGGGAAGCTGGTTGACATACGGTAATTCCACCGATAAAGAAACGGCTGTAAAAGTCATAGACAAAGCTTATTCTCTCGGAATCAATTACTTTGACACCGCCAATGTATATGCCAATGGCAAGGCAGAAGTAATTGTGGGAGAAGCTTTAAAAAAATATCCCCGTGAATCTTACGTACTGGCTACCAAGGCATTCTGGCCGATGGGCACAGGGCCCAACGATAAGGGTCTTTCCAGAAAACATGTTTTTGAGCAGGTTCATGCAAGCTTGAGAAGGCTTAACGTTGACTATGTAGATATTTTTTACTGTCACAGATATGATCCCGAAACTCCCCTTGACGAAACCCTAAGAACTATAGACGACCTTTTGCGCCAAGGCAAAATTCTTTACGTCGGAGTAAGCGAGTGGACTGCAACACAAATGGCCGAGGCTCTTCACATTGCCGACCGTTATCTTTTGGACCGGATAGTTGTAAACCAACCCCAATACAATATGTTTCACAGATATATAGAAAAAGAGATTATTCCTTTCGGTGAAAAGAACGGAATATCCCAGGTTGTCTTCTCACCCCTTGCCCAAGGAGTGCTTACCGGCAAGTACAAGCCCGGCGGCAACATTCCTTCGGACAGCCGTGCAGCCGACCCCAATTCCAATATGTTTATAGGGCAGTTCCTCAAAGAAGATAAATTGTTGAAGGTGGAAAAACTTAAGGCATTGGCGGATGAAATAGGCATTACCCTTTCACAGCTGGCTATTGCCTGGGTTTTGAGGCAGCCCAATGTTTCAAGCGCCTTGATTGGAGCAAGCAAGCCGGAGCAAGTCGAAGAAAATGTTAAAGCAGCGGGAATAAAGCTTTCCGATGAAATACTCGGTAAAATCGAAGCCATCCTAAGCTAAAACCAACATACATTGTCTTTTTATAGCCACCGGCATAATTAACAAGGGCTATCAGAAAACTCCAATAGCCCTTTCTTAGTATTTAATTTCTAAAGCAATTGAAGGCATAAAACCTTTAAACGCCTATTTTGCAACTAATTTTTTATATAATTCGAGGTATTCTTTAGCAGACTTTTCCCAGCTGAAATCGGAGCACATTCCTTTTTTCATCAGATAAGTCCATGTTGCCCTGTGATAGTAGAAATGAACGGCCTCTTTTATGGCATAGAGCATATCATGGGCATTATATCTTGAGAAAGTAAATCCATTTCCCTCATGGGTAATATCGTTGTAAGGAATTATGGTGTCTTTAAGTCCTCCCGTCTCCCTTACAATAGGTATTGTACCGTATCTTAGGCTGAACATTTGGCTAAGTCCGCAAGGCTCAAAAAGTGACGGCATCAGGAACATATCGGCACCTGCATATATCCTTTGGGCCAAAACCGCGTCATATTTCAGGTTTACTGAAATTTTTCCCGGGTACTTATCCTGATAATATTTAAACATCTGCTCATACCTGTATTCCCCTGCCCCAAGCAGCACAAATTGAATATCCATTCGTAAAATCTCATCCATTACGTAATCAATGAGGTCAAATCCCTTTTGGTCAACCAATCTTGATATAACACCTATCAGAGGAATATCAATTCTTTCCTGAAGTCCCAAGCTTTTTTGAAGCATTTGCTTGTTTGTGAGTTTTCCTTCTAGATTGTCGATTGAGTAGTTTGCAAAGAGCCTGTCATCAACGGCCGGATTGTTTCTTTCCATATCTATGCCGTTTAAAATGCCATAGAGGTCATTGGATCTTTTTTGCAGCAAATTGTTTAAATTCTCGCCGAAAAAGTCGGACTTTATTTCCTCTGCATAGGTTTTGCTCACTGTTGTAATTATATCCGAATAAGCGATACCTGCTTTTAGATAATTCACTTTGTCATAAAACTCTATTCCGTCAGCATGGAAATATTCCCAAGGCAGTCCCAGAACTTCTCCAAAAACCTCTTTCGGGAATACCCCTTGATATTTCAGGTTGTGAATTGTAAATACCGTCTTAATATCTTTATAAAACTCCGAACCCTTGTACCATGCATTAAGGAAAACACTTACCACACCGGTCTGCCAGTCATTGCAATGAATTATATCCGGCTTAAAACCTATCACAGGAAGTATCTCCAGCAATGCTTTGCAAAAGAATGCAAAACGTTCGGCTTCATCATAGTACCCATAATAACCGTCTCTTCCGAAATAATATTCATTATCAATAAAATAATATGTAACATTGTCCATTTCCAACTTCAAAATTCCGCAGTATTGCTGCCTCCATGATACATAAACACCAATTTCCCCAATCTTTTGCATTTTCTCAACATACTGAAAAGGTATATCCTTGTATTTGGGCATTACCACCCTTACATCATGCCCAAGGCTGCATAAAGCTTTCGGCAATGAAGCCGCCACATCCGCAAGTCCTCCGCTTTTTGCAAAAGGATCTACTTCCGAAGACGCAAAAAGAACTTTTGTTTTTTTCATAGCATCCTCCCGTAATGATTTAGTTTAATTGATGGTGCATAAAAAATTCTTTTTTTCTTTAAATATATTATAATATTTAT
Source organism: Acetivibrio sp. (assembly GCF_035371925.1). Classification (NCBI taxonomy): domain Bacteria; kingdom Bacillati; phylum Bacillota; class Clostridia; order Acetivibrionales; family Acetivibrionaceae; genus Acetivibrio; species Acetivibrio sp. The sequence continues at coordinate 20,667 of NZ_DAORXT010000018.1, forward strand.
CCATCGATATGATAAACGATACACATAATAGTCAATTACGTCAAAAAAATCGTCCCAAATTTGGTAAAAACGTCAAAGGAAATATCAATTATTACAACGATTATGTTGCCATATTAAACCAACTCCACGGTTCATTTCCGGGAGGCTCACATTTAAAAACCATCCCTTCTTTTAAAACCGGATGCACAAGGGTAATCTCATTTGACCACAAAGCTATTTGCTGTCCGGGTTTATTTACCCTCTGTCCGTATTTCTGGTCACCGTATAGCGGATGCCCGATGTTGGCAAATTGCACCCTGATCTGATGAGGACGCCCGGTGTGCAAATGGACCTTTATCAAACTGAAATTATTATGAGTCCTCAATACCTCATAATCCAAAACTGCCAGCTTACTGCCCGGCGTGCCTTCTTTGACTACACTCACCGTATTGTTTCCGGTATCTTTTAATAAATAATCTTCAAGCCTGTCTTCAGGCTTTCTCAAAATGCCGTGAACCACCGCCAGATATACTTTTTTGAATTGTCTTGTGCGCACCTGATCCGAAAGTCTTGATGCCGCCTTTGAGGTTTTGGCAAAAACCATTACTCCCCCCACCGGACGGTCAAGCCTGTGAACAAGTCCAAGATAGACATTGCCGGGTTTGTTGTATCTTTTCTTTATGTCTTCTTTTAAAAGGGTAAGCATGTCGCTGTCGTTGGACTCATCTTTCTGGGTTGGAATATTAACCGGTTTTTTTACTACCAGCAGATGATTGTCCTCAAAAATTATTTCAATCCCCTTATCTTCGCAGCAACTCATTTTTCCTGTGCCTCCCAACGCCCATAAATACCGCAGGGAAGGACAATACCCGAAGAAGAAGCAGGTATCCCGACCTCGCCGCAGCTGACTGTGCCTCCAAATCTTTTGCCGACTGTCATCTTAAGTATGTTACAGATAACCGTGGGTGAAAAACCTGTGGTATATGAGTTTATAAGGAAAAATAGAGGTTTGGGAGACAAAACATCAAGGCATTCCTCCACAAATCCGTAAAGTGCATCTTCTATCTTCCATATCTCTCCTCTAGGCCCTCTTCCGTAGGATGGAGGATCCATAATTATTGCATCGTACTGACGCCCTCTGCGCTTTTCCCTTTGCACAAATTTTATTACATCATCGGTAATAAATCTTACACTCCTGTCTGCCAATCCGGACAAGGCAAGGTTCTCTTTTGCCCACTGCACCATCCCCTTTGCAGCGTCAACGTGACACACCGAAGCGTTGGCATAGGCACAGGCAACAGTGGCACCTCCTGTATAGGCAAAAAGATTCAGTACGTTAATCTTTCTAGATGCAGAGCGTATCTTGTCAATCATCCACTTCCAGTTGACAGCCTGTTCCGGGAAAAGGCCCGTATGCTTAAAGCCTGTAGGCTCAATATAAAATGACAAATCTTGATAGGATATTTTCCACCTTTCGGGAAGCTTCTTTTTAAATTCCCATCTGCCGCCTCCGCTTTGACTTCTGTGGTAATGGGCATCCGCCTTTTTCCAAAGACCCTTTTCATCCTTGATGGGCCAAATAATTTGCGGATCGGGTCTTCTTAGTATATACTTGCCCCATCTTTCAAGCTTTTCTCCATTGCCCGTATCTATAAGTTCATAATCTTTCCAATCATCTGCCAGCAACATCATGCTAAAACCTCCATTTGTCAAGTTCAATCATATATATTTTGCCTCAATTTATATAAAATCCGTAAATAGAAACACTTGAAATATTATACCATACTGCCGGCTTTTTTAAATAAAAAACGTGAACTTAAGTAAAACCGTCCGCTAAATTTCAAACAGTAACAAATTGATTACGGCATGAATATTATATATTGACCCATAAACGAGGAGTATTAAAACTACCTCCAAGCATATTAATTACATCTTTATTTTGGTCTACAAAGATTATGGTTTTGGAATAATATTCCAAACTTATAATCTGTATAGTATCAGAAAGGAGGCTTTATCATGTCGGAAGGAAGAGGCTTTGGATTTTTCGGGGACAATAGTGAAATATTGTTCTTCATACTCGTATTTTTGCTTTTGTTCTTTAACGGAAACAATTACGGCTACAGAGAAGAGTAGTAATGAAAAGCTAAAGGAGCAGCTTCACCCCCGAAGCTGCTCCTTTGCAACTCGGAATTTTCCACACCCTGATATTATTAACATACCCTGTTGCGCTCTTTGCCCTGGGTAAAAGCCTCGATATTTAACGCTATTTCATCAACAAGCCTTTTTCTTGCTTCAATGCTTGCCCATGCAATATGAGGAGTTATAAAAAGTCTCTCACTGTTCTTTATACCAAGCAGAGGATTGTCACTATTTACAGGCTCGTTTTCCAAAACATCAAGAGCAGCTCCGCTTATCAAACCTTCATCCAAAGCCCTTGCCAAGTCATCCTCCTTGATAATTCCTCCCCGGCCAAGGTTTAATATTACGGCACTTCTCTTCATCAGCCGCAAACGGTTATAGTCAATCAAACCCTTTGTGCTGTTGTTTAACGGTGCATGAATGGATACAATGTCGGACTCCTTTAGCAAACTCTCCAGTTCAACCCTTTCATATTGTGAATTATTGTTTTTCCCGGAGGTTGAGTAGTAAACAACTTTGCATCCAAAAGCCTGGGCTGCATTGGCCACAGCTTTCCCGATAGCTCCTAATCCAATTATTCCCCATGTTTTATCGTAAAGCTCATGAAAGGGCCTTTCATGATGGGTAAAAATACTGCTCTTTGCATATTCTCCTGATTTTACATATTTATCGTAGTAATGAAGGCTTTCCATCAGATAAAACAACATGGCAAAAGTATGCTGCAAAACGCTCATTGTCGAATATCCTGCCACATTTGTTACAGCGATTTTTCTTTTTAACGCATAATCAAGATCAATGTTGTTGGTTCCTGTTGCAGCCACACAAATCAGTTTCAGTTTCGAAGCATCTTTAAGAGTTTCTTCTTTGAGCACAACCTTGTTTGTAATAACGACATCAACATCTTTAATTCTCTCAACTACTTCATCAGGCCTTGTTTCTGCATAAATCTCCACCGTACCGAATCTATCGAATACCGACAGCTGTGCATCCTCTCCCAAGGTTTTTGCATCCAAAACACATATCTTTAGCACTTCTTATCTCTCCCAACATCAAAATTTATAAATTATAAATACATTAGTACACATTTAAATTCCAGTAAACGTACAATGTTTATTATGATGTAGTATATCATTTTCCCAATTATTCGTAAAGAATACAGGATAAATAAAGAGTTTCACCCACTATTTACAAAATAGTATTATGTAATTATAATAGTATCATATTCTAAAAAAACAGACTAAAAAGAAGGAGACGAAAATGGAAATTAAATCATTGAAAAAGCTTAAATTATACGGATTCAACAATCTAACAAAGACCCTGAGTTTTAACATATATGACATTTGCTATGCCAAGACACCGGAGCATCGCAAGGGTTATATAGAGTATATAGACGAGCAGTACAATGCCGAAAGACTTACCAAAATATTAACTGACGTTTCATCTATAATTGGAGCAAATATATTAAACATCTCCAGCCAGGATTATGAACCTCAAGGGGCGAGCGTTACCATGCTCATTTCCGAAGGAAAGGTTAATTCTCCGTTGGAGGACGACTCTTCACATACCGAAAGTCCCGGGCCTCTGCCGGAGACTGTTCTTGCCCATTTGGACAAGAGTCACATAACGGTTCATACTTATCCGGAAAGTCATCCCGATGACGGCATAAGTACTTTCAGGGCGGACATAGACGTTTCCACTTGCGGAAAGATTTCGCCGCTTAAGGCATTGAACTATTTAATACATAGTTTTGATTCCGATATTATTACTATTGATTACAGGGTCAGGGGCTTTACAAGAGATGTTGAAGGTCGAAAACACTTTATCGACCATAAAATCAATTCAATACAAAACTATATATCCAACGATACAAAAGAAGCGTATCACATGATTGATGTTAATGTTTATCAGGATAACATCTTCCATACAAAAATGCTTATTAAGGATTTTGACTTGGACAACTACCTTTTCGGTATAACCAAAAAGGAGCTTTCGCCCACTGAAAAAAGAAAAATAAAACAAAAACTGAAAAAAGAAATGTATGAAATATTCTACGGTAAAAATATGCCCAAAATATAAAATCTAAAATCGCCATAAAAAAACCTTGATAATAACTTGATAATAAAAAGAAGTTACCCGAAACTACGGATAACTTCTTTTTATTATATTTTATTTATTATCCCATAATTACTTCAACCTTGTGAGTCTTTCCGTCATTAAATACCGGAAGAACAGTTCCGCTGATTTCATTTCCGTCAACGGTGATTTTAGCTACGCCTTTTGATACATGGTTCGGATTTTTTACTGTAATTTCATAAGTTGAACCTCTGAAATATCTTGTAACCTTGTATCCGTCCCACGCATTAGGAATACATGGGTCAATTCTCAATCCGTCATAGTCAGGTTTTACACCCAGTATCCACTGTGAAATTGCCACAAAGTTCCATGCAGCCGTACCGGTGAGCCATGAGTTCTTTGCTTCTCCGTGGCGTTTTGCATCCTTACCGGCAATCATCTGAGCATAAACATATGGCTCAAGCTTGTGGATATCGCTTATATCCTCAGTGTAAGCAGGAGCTATCTTTGAATAGTATTCAAAAGCCATATCTCCTCTTCCGACAACTGTTTCAGCGCAGATTATCCATGCGTTGTTGTGGCAGAAGATACCTGCATTTTCCTTATATCCTGCAGGATATGTTGAAATTTCACCATACTCAATATAGTATTTTGTAAATGCAGGATTTTGAAGCACAAGACCATATGGAGTGTCAAGATATTTCTTAACCGAATCCATAGCCTTTAATGCCTTGCCGTCTTCAAGACCGATTTCTGCCATTACGCAGAAGCCTTGAGACTCTATGAAAATCTTACCTTCTTCGTTTTCATTGCTTCCGACTTTTCTTCCGAAGTCATCGTAAGCTCTTAAGAACCATTCACCGTCATAACCGTGTTTGATGATGGTTTCCTTCATTGCATCAATGTGCTGCTGAGCTTTTTTAGCTTCTTCCTCAAGACCCATGTATTCGCAAAGCTTGACATAGTCTTTTCCGATGAATACAAACATACCGGCAATCATAACCGACTCTGCAACCTTGCCGTCTTTACTTGTTGTAGTCTGGAAGGACTCGTCCGGAACAGTGGAGAAGCAGTTTAAGTTGAGGCAGTCATTCCAGTCTGCTCTACCTATGAGCGGCAAACCATGAGGTCCAAGGTTGTTTACTACATGGTAGAAGGAACGGGTCAAGTGTTCAAACATAGTGTCGGCTTTAGCCGGGTCATTGTTGAACGGTACTTGCTCCTTCAATATTGAATAGTCTCCGGTTTCCTTAATATAAGCAGCAGTTGCAAGGATCAACCACAATGGGTCATCGTTGAAGTCTCCTCCAATTTCATTGTTACCTTTCTTGGTGAGAGGCTGATACTGATGGTATGCTCCACCGTCTTCTAGCTGAGTTGCTGCCAGGTCAAGCAGTCTTTCCCTTGCTCTTTCGGGTATCTGATGTACAAATCCCAGCAAGTCCTGGTTGGAATCTCTGAAGCCCATACCTCTTCCTATACCGGATTCAAAGTATGAAGCACTTCTTGACATATTGAATGTAACCATACACTGATACTGGTTCCATATATTAACCATACGGTTGAGTTTTTCGTCATGGCTTTCAAGAGAGTACTTGGAAAGAAGAGCATTCCAATAGTTTTTCAGTTCTTCAAACGCATTGTCAACTTTTGAAGAAGTGTTGAACTGCTCTATCATTTCATAAGCCTTTTTCTTGTTGATAACACCTTTTGACTCCCACTTTTCTTCATCTTTGTTTTCTACATAACCTAAGATAAATACAAAATCCTTTTGCTCTCCCGGATTTAATTCAACTTCTATGCTGTGGGATGCAACCGGTGCCCATCCGTCAGCAACGGAATTGTTTGACTTTCCGTTTACAACAGCCTGAGGAGCTTCAAATCCGTTATAGAGCCCAATAAAGCTGTCTCTGTCACTGTCAAAACCGCTGATCTCTGCGTTTACTGAATAGAATGCATAGTGGTTTCTACGCTCTTTGTACTCGGTCTTGTGATATATAACCGAACCTTCTATTTCAACTTCTCCTGTACTGAAGTTTCTCTGGAAGTTTGTCATGTCATCATAAGCATTCCACAAGCAGAACTCAACAAATGAGAAGAGAGTTATTTTCTTTTTCTCCTGTCCTTCATTCTTTAATACGAGCTTTTGAACTTCACCGTTGTAGCTTAACGGAACAAAGAAAGTAACTTCCGCTTTTACTCCGTTTCTCTTTCCTGTAATTTTTGTATACCCCAATCCATGTCTGCATTCATAGCTTTCAAGTTCCCTCTTTACCGGAGACCATCCCGGTGACCAGAAATCGCCGTTGTCATATATGTAGAAATAACGTCCTCCCATATCGATAGGAACATTGTTGTATCTGTATCTTGTTATACGTCTAAGTCTTGCATCTCTGTAAAAGCAATAACCGCCTGCAGTGTTGGAAATCAGTGAGAAGAAATTTTCAGTACCCAGGTAGTTTATCCAAGGATACGGTGTAGTAGGCACGTTAATAACGTACTCTTTGTTTACATCATCAAAAAAACCGAATTTCATCTTTAGTCCTCCTTAAAATTTTCGTTTATTAGTGTTTTATTTACTGTGCCAAGAAGCACCATGTTATACATCCATATCATGTATGTCTTATTATTAGCAAATGAGGTATACTTTCATAATGGAATTCTATGACTATATATTTAAATATGAAGCCACGCTCAATTAGATGCAAACAGCGTTACAGAAAGCATTTTCAACCTTCTCCTTTTGAACGCATGTTTACCAAAATATTATATCTACTTTACCATATTAATTCAAGTGGTCAATTTCATATTTTACCTCAAAAATATTTTTAATGCCCGTATCCTTGATAATTTGTCCAAAAATCTTCAGAAGCCAAAATAGTTATGATATAATAAATTTAAGGAGATTAAAGCGTTCCAAATTTTAAATTCAATGTTCTATTCTACCTGTAGCATTATGCACCAATTAGATGCTCCACTCTATATGCTAAAAAACCGGCGTCATATCTATTTATAAGCATGGAATGATTTTATTTTTAACCTTAAATAATAAACATTTTTTGAAAGGGGAAAAAGCATGAAAAAAACAGTAGTATTACTAATTGTTTTTACTTTCTTAATCACATCCTTATTTTCAATTTCAACCTCATCGGCAGCCGCAAGTCATGATTATTCCACCGCCTTGCGATACTCTATACTGTTTTTCGATGCCAACAAATGCGGCCCGGATGCAGCAGTTGACAATGTTTTTGATTGGAGAGGAGCATGCCACACAAGTGACGGAAGCGAGATAGGCTTGGACCTAACCGGTGGATATCATGATGCCGGAGACCATGTCAAATTCGGTTTGCCTCAAGCCTATACGGCAGCAGTGCTGGGTTGGTCACTTTACGAATACAAAAATGTGTTTGATGCAACAGGAAACACTCAAAAAATGCTCAGTACTCTCAAATACTTTACCGATTATCTTTTAAAGTGCCATCCTGACGCCAATACCTTCTACTATCAGGTTGGTGACGGTCAGGCAGACCATACATACTGGGGTGCACCGGAAGTTCAACCGGGCTCAAGACCTGTCCCCTATGTTGCCAATGCTTCAAACCCGGGTTCAGATGTATGCGGCTTGACATCAGCTGCTCTTACAATAATGTATCTGAATTACAAAGATATAGACTCAAGCTATGCCAATAAGTGCTTAAAGGCTGCAAAAGAGCTTTACAACATGGGAAAAACCAATCTGGGACACTATGCTGAAAATGCTTTTTACATTTCCCATTCTTATTGGGACGATCTGTCCTTTGCTGCTGCATGGCTTTATGCAGTTGAAAAAGACCCAAATTACTTAAAAGAAATCGACAGCTATCTTTCAAACAAAACCCTCTGGGGAGAAAGTCCTTTCAACAACAAGTGGACAATGTGCTGGGATGATATGTACATGGCTGTTTTCTGCAAGCTTGCAGAGTTGACAGGCGAGCAAAAATATATAGATGCCATGAACTTCAATCTCGATTACTGGATGAATACCCTTACCACAACACCCGGAGGTCTTAAATATCTTGACAGCTGGGGAGCATTAAGGTATGCTTCCGCCGAAGCTTTTATCGCCATGAGATATTATGAGCTTACCGGAAATGAAGCATTTAAATCCTTTGCAAAATCGCAAATAGATTACATTCTTGGCAGCAATCCTCTTAATATGTCCTATGTCATAGGTTATGGCTCCAAGTATCCGAAATGCCCTCATCATAGAGCAGCCAATGGCTACACATACGCAAACGGCGATAACGCAAAACCCGCAAAGAACCTGCTTTTGGGCGCTTTGGTCGGAGGTCCGAACATGTCCGACGGTTTTACCGATGATGTAAACTTGTATCAGCATACGGAAGTAGCCCTCGATTATAACGCCGCTTTTGTAGGTGCTCTTGCAGCCGTGAATAAATTCTCCGGCAATATCGTAATACCGACTTCCACTCCAACTTCCCCATCGCCGACACCTTCCACACCCGATTTAATATGGTGCGATGTTGGAGACTTAAACGCTGACGGCTCAGTAAACTCAGTAGACATTACCTATATGAAAAGATATCTTTTGCGTGGTATTAAAGTTCTTCCGTATCAGGAAAACGAACGAATTCGCATACCGGTAGCAGATACCAACGGTGACGGTCAAATAAACTCCAGTGACATGGCATTGCTAAAAAGATATGTCCTTCGTGCCATCAAGGAATTCCCGGTTAAGTATGATATTTACGGAAACATCATAAATTAGAGTATTAACATTTTAAACAGCCTCTAACATATTAGAGGCTGTTTCTTTTTGGAAAATATTTTCCAATCATCCTCTTGCTTTCCAAGGCTTATTATTGCGGAAAACACATTTTTCGTATTGATACTTTTGACTTTTTTGTATAAACTTATATTAGAAAAAAATATTAAAGACTATAGTTGTCTGCCAATTTTAATTATTGGTTTTCATGAGCTTAAATTGTTTGATGGGGAGTTTTTTAAAATGAAATATGATGAACCGCGAAATGATATTACAGATTTTTTTTATAAACACATTCTGAATGTTTTATTTGTACTTTCGGTTATTGTATTGGTAATATATATGCCCTATGTAACAGGCCATTTTTTCCCAATATTTCTGTATATGACAGTATTTGCCGCAATGATGTTTACGGCAAAATTCTTCACAAAGCGCAAAGCAGTCAAGCATTTACTTGCAGTACTGTCATTTTTGGTGTTTGTTTTCGTTGCGGATTCATATTCCTTGCTTTACACATATTACACTGTATTCAATAAATGGAGTGTTCTTACTTTTAGCTATGTGCTTCTTTTTGAGAATATATCTTTTCCGCTCATTGCCGGGCTTTACCCTGCCTTAAGGATATTTATGCTGCTGCCCGAATCTAAAGCAGGATTATACCCCATTGACAAAATAATAGGCAGAGCCAACGGTCAAATCTGCTTTACAATTACCCTTGTCCTTATTTATCAATTGTTCGGCAAGATTATCATTGAGCGCAACAAGTACAAAAAAATGAGTATTACAGACTCCCTTACGGGTGTCGCAACATTTGCTCATACAATTGAAACTGCAAAGAAAATGATTCAAACCGGTGGCATTTCAATTTTGATTACCGACATGGACCGCTTCAAGCAAATCAATGACACTTTCGGACATGTGGCGGGAAACAAAGTACTGATAAAGATTTCGGAGTTTCTGAAATCTGAAACCGAAGGTCTTGAAAGAATAATCGGAAGGCTTGGAGGCGATGAGTTTATTATTGTTGTAAGAAATGACGGAAAGAACGAAAGAGTAAAAAATTTGGCAATGCATCTTTCGAAAGCAATCAGAGAAAAGAAGTTCGTAATTGATGAAGAACTGGACCCTATAAGTTTGTCTTTTTCAGTAGGTCAGGCAGACGCGTTACCTTCCTCTGATGAAACCGACATAGAAAAACTCCTTAACAAAGCCGATATAGCCATGTACTACAACAAGTGCAAAAACCATAGATTGGACATTTTTTCAAATAACAAAAAACCTCTTCTTCCTAAAGAAGGATTTGAACTTTTAAATGTTCTGGCTGAAAAGGATATGTATACCTATGTTCATTCCAGGTATACCGCCCAATATGCTGCTGCCCTTGCAAAAGAAGTCGGCCTTCCGGAAAATCAGGTTGAGCTTATTTATGCTGCCGGCTGGCTTCACGATATAGGCAAAATTCTTATACCCAGCGATATAATCAGAAAGACCTCCACCTTGACTTCCGAAGAATATGAGCTTATTAAAGGTCATGTGCGTTATGGACTTAACATAATCAGCGTTCTGTCTCTGCCCGTTGAAGTCCTTAATTGTATAGCATATCACCATGAAAACTGGGATGGCAGCGGATATCCTCACAGATTGTCGGGTGAAAGCATACCTTTGGAGGCAAGAATCCTTCAATTGGCAGATTCCTATTCGGCAATGATAGTCAGAAGAGTTTACAGAAAGACTCTGAGTCCCGAGGATGCACTCAATGAGATTAACTCAGGAATCGGAAAGCAATTTGACCCCAACCTCGTAAAGATATTTGTAAACTTAATACAGAACAAGTTTAAAGCTGCATAGAAAAACTTCCTTTTCTCTATAAAATACTCCTGTATAGTTAGATTTTACATTTGTCCGTCACGGCAAATCAATGTTAACATAATATTATATAGTGCTGCTCTTATATACGTTTATATTTCATTATACGGGAGTGTCGTCCAACATGTATAATTTAAAAGGTTTTCGTTCTCTTGCAGCTGTGGCTGCAATCACATTATTTATTATGATGTTTCAGGTGACATCTTTTGCGCAATTTGAATCTTCCGCCGAATCGGCAATCTTAATCGAAGCCTCAACAGGCCAGGTACTGTATGAGAAAAATGCAGATGTTTCAATGCCGCCCGCCAGCATAACCAAAATCATGACCCTGTTGCTGGGATTTGAGGCCTTGGAAAAAGGATTGGTACAATGGGATGACGAGGTAGTAATCTCAGAAAAGGCTTGGAGAATGGAAGGTTCCAAAATGTTTTTGCTTGTGGGGGACAAAGTTAAATTCGGTGACATAATGACCGGTATATCTGTTGTCTCGGCCAACGACGGGTGTGTTGCTCTTGCAGAACATCTATACGGAAGCGAGGAAGCCTTTGTCGATGTTATGAACAATCGTGCAAAAGAGCTGGGAATGCTGAACACAAACTTTGTAAATTCCAACGGTTTGCCTCAAGAAGGCCATGTGATGAGTGCAAGGGATATTTCCACACTGGCACGTTATCTGATTCAAACTTATCCCAAGATTCTTGAGCTGGAGTCTACAACAGAGTATACCTACAACGATATACGCCAGTTTAACCGCAATCCTCTCCTTGGAGTTTTCCCCGGTGCCGACGGTTTAAAGACCGGCTGGACGGATGAAGCCGGATACTGCATAGTCGGAACAGCACAGCAAAACGGGCAGAGAATGATAGGCGTTGTGCTCAAAACCAGCAGTGAAAAAGAACGTTCAAAAGCTATTCAAGAACTTTTAAATTACGGATTTAAAAACTTTAAGCAAATGACGGTAAAAAATGCAGGAGAAATAATTGATGTCATAGACGTTAAAAACAGCAAAAAATTCTCAGTTCCATTGAAGCTGGACAGCGATGTTTCCGTTGTCATTCCTGTTGGACGGGAAGATGACATTCAGATTGTGACATCAAAAAATACAGACTATCTGAATGCTCCGGTATCTTCCGATATTTCCGCAGGTACTGTCGAGATTCAACTTGACGGTAAAACACTCGCGACCTCAACGATGTCTACTGCAGAAGAAGCTGAGCGTCTTGGATTTTTCGGAATGATTTTCAGAAGTATAAGCAACTTTTTCAAGTCATTGTTTCAATAATCAAATCATTGCTTTTATGTAAATTTTCTCTTTTCTTGGCTTCAAGTGTGGGGATAAGCTCCCCACACCTGAAACACAAGCCAAAATGCTCTAAGGTATCTTAAGGTTCCTTTCCATATACCAGTTTTCCGGACACATAAACCGTAATATGATCCCAGTTTATAAACCTGTTATTTGCCTTGTTGTAAGAATAGTCATTAAACTGGTCATATTTGGACCATCCGTTTTTGGCAAAACATACTTTCAGTTCTACGCTTTCTCCCGGATTGAGGGAACCTGCCTTGTCATAAAAACCGACGTTAAGGTAATGGTCAGCATTTTTTGTCGGATTGTTCAGCTTTGCAAAACTGCCGTATACCTGGGAGCTGTCCCTTGAAAAATCATTACACCAGAAAGTCTCACTGTCATCTCCTTCTTTCGTATAGTAGTATCTTATAACTATATCCGAAAGCTTTATTGCGGTGTCCCCATTATTTGTTATTTTGAATATGGGGCAAATAACACTAACCGAAGATACGGAATCGCCGTTTTTATACTGTACAGTAATGTTCGGCCCTTTATTTGCGGGCTTTTGAGTAGGCTTCTGTGTTGGTGTGGGCGTAGGTGTTGGAGAAGATGTAGGTTTCCGCGTCGGTGTTGCAGTTGGCTTCGATGTCGGTTTTAACGTTGGTGTAAATGTTGGCGTGAATGTCGGTGTAGCGGTCGGCTCAGCCGTTGGTTCAACAGTAGGTGACGGTGTAATGTTATTTGTTGAAGTTGGTGTGCTTGTCGGCTCAGGCAAAAAAGTATCCTCAGGTACAAGCGCCGATGATGAAGTTGCCTCCGGCATATTCGAAGAAGTCGCTATAACAATGGAAGGACTTTGGCTGCCATCCGGAAAAATGCCGTCGTTGCCATTTGGCCCCCTCCTGTTATTTGCTACAAACATATAAATTGCTAAAGAGCCTAATACCATAACAATGGGAAGAATTATTAAAGTTTTTATAACCTGTCTTTTTACTCTTGACTTATAATACCACTTCATAGCTGCATCATGTAATTATAGGGACTTTATGCACATTACTGCGCCGCCCTATGTACAATTCCAACCCCCTTAAAAAGTTTATGGCAAGTTAATACAATTATTATACTATCCAATCAACAAATACTCAAGTGCAACAAAGGCTCCTCAAGTCAATTGACAGGTATGCTTTCAATGGCTTTTAATATATACCTCTTTAAAATAGAATAATCGGTGGAATTAATATTACCATCCCTGTTCAAATCTCCAAGTTTTTTACCTTCGGGGGATGGGAAATCACTTATGACCCGAAGCATGTATCTTTTTAAAACCGCAAGATCACTTGAATTGACTTTCCCATCGCCATTAACATCACCGTACATTTCATTCTTATCCTTAAGAAAGCTGTCATATATGATAGATGTCAAAGTATTACCTCCCCGCGCCGGATAATCACCGCTCAATTCCCAAATCATAATGCCTCCCAGATTGTTGTCAATAACATAGTCGCATTTATTCTTAAGGGAAATTTCATCCTCGTAGCTGTAAAAAGTTGCGGTCAGAGGATTCCAAAGATACGGGGCCATTGCATATTCATCCCAGTATCTTGTAAAATCCGTGCCCGGTGATTTAATTAAACCGTTTATAATGTGGAACGGAGTACTGTCAAGCGGCTTTAAAGAAGTCCCAAAAAGTCCGTTTACACCACCTCTAATTTCTTCCCAGCCGGCTGCATAATACGGTATGCCCATATTTATTTTGTCCGCAGGAACACCAAGCCTTATGTACTCCTTTATCGTCCAATCAACATTGAATTTTTCTTTTCTCTCAGGATATGATGGGTCATTGGGATTCATATACAATGGAGATAAATGATTCGCCACATTTTCCCATGAACCGCTGTAATCATAGGTCATAATATTTACAAAATCCAAATATTTCTGATACTCCAAAGGTTCGGTGTTATTTATATTATAGCTTCCCGCCGGTGCAGCTATTGTAAGAAGATAGTGTTTCCCGTCTTCTGCACCTGCAGCATCAAGCTTCTCACGAAGGCATTTTAATAAAAGAGTAAAATTCTTCTTATCCTCGGGTCTTTTTATGTTTCCGGACATTCCTCCGCTCACAGGGTACTCCCAATCAATATCCACACCGTCAAACTGGTATGTACGAATAAACTCAACGCAACTGTCTGCAAATAAACTTCTCGACTCTTCCGTAAGGGCAACATCAGAAAAATATTTGGATTCAGTCCATCCACCCACTGAAATTAGAGTTTTCACATTAGGATACTGCTTTTTGTACTTTATCAACTGTCCAAAATGACCTTTTATCGGTGTATCCCAAGTATCGTCACCAAAAGGCTTTTGAATGGCAGCCCATTTGTCAATAATCGCTATCTTTCCGTTTTCAATTTTGGCGAAAGCATAATTTATATGTGTTATCTTGTCCCAAGGAATATCCGAAACTTCATAATAACTATTTTCAATATATATATTCCATTCGGCAAAATAGCCTACAATTCTCTTTGAAGGAAGAGAAGCATCTTTTGCATACGATACTTCCGAAAGCAAGGATAAAAGTGCGATTATGGACAGAACTAACAGTACCCGCGTTCTTTTCATAAAAACCCTCCTAAAATTCAAATCCTTAAAATCCCCTGCCGGACATAATCTTAAGTGACCTGTAATAAAAAGAGTTACTGCCCACCAACTTAGTCAGCCTTGCAGTAACTCATTTTTCAAATCATATTATAAACCCGTCATACTAATAAGGCAGGTAAGGTATGCTCTTTATTAGGTATCTCTTTAATATCGACCAGTCGGATGAATTAATTGTACCGTCTTTATTGACATCTGCAGCCTGTCTGTTTATATTTTCAGTCTGTTTCAGCAAATATCTCTTTAACAGGTTCAAGTCGGTAGAATTAACATTACCGTCACCGTTTACATCTCCATAAGTAATATACTGATTAGTCGGTGTAGGAGAAGGATTACTCGGTGAAGGTAAAGGACTTGAAAGGTCTTGCAAAGGATTCGGGAAGTTTCCTGTTATGTACAATAAAGTAAGCAATCTTAAGGAATTTCCGTAATATCCGTAATACTCATCATCTTTTACAGCAACAGTTTCTTTATAAAGCTCCTTTGCAAAGTTCATATCATAACCTGTCATACTTGCTGCTGCAACAGGTCCAACAAAGGATGCGTTATGGTTGTTGCTAAACTTAGAACCTTGAATTGTATATCCGTCACCAATTCCTTTTACACCATCTCTTGCGAAGAATTTAGTCAATGCATCACAGTTTGCTTTTGCTCTAGAATCGCCAAACCATGAATAGTCTACAGCTGTCCTCCAGCCATAACGAGTTGCATCGTATTTGTAGTCGTAACCCTGACCACTGGCCTGAGTTCCGCTTGCAGTACACCAGTCGGGAACAAGACCTGTTCCGTTATTGTACTTCTTAACTTCCTCAACAATTTGGTAACACTTGTCCGCTACCTGATTCCATCTGGTGTCCCCTGTATACTGTGCATATACCTTGTACCAAGCTGGTGCAAAATATGATGGGTTTGTTACTGATGAACCTCCCCACATATCACCTGGCTTTAATACATTGGAACCATGCTCCACACAGTGGTTGTAAAGATTGTTTATCAATGTTATTGCTTCCTGTCTATAGTTTATTGAACCGGAAGAACCCCACAGCTTGTCGGCAAATATGAGTGCGAGTGCGATATCCTCGTCGGCATCGGTCGCTGCACCATTACCGCCGTCATGAGTTGTAACATTGTTGTTGGCATCAATATGCCAATGCATAAGTCCATTTCCATTAAAATGAGATTTTGCATAGCGGTATAAATCGTCAAACACAGCACGGTCATCAAAGCAAACTGATAAAAGCAGTCCATATCCCAGCCCTTCGGATACCGTATCATAATTTGTGGACGCATCACGCTGTACCCTCTTATATCCCCCGGCACCGTTGGAAGTAACCCTCTTGCTTTTCCAGTCTTCCCATTCTCTTCTGAGCATTGCATTTGCCTCTGCCTGATTATCGGCAATGGAAGTAACACCATAGGCATACTTTGTATTGAAAGGTACACCTGCCGCCGACACATTGTTCATTGGCACTGACAATACAAAAGCCCCTAACACGGCGAGAATCAGTAAAATCGCGCCTACTCTTTTTTTTACCTCTTTCACACTTTTTCCTCCTTTTAAATTTAATATAAATTTATTTTAAATAAAAATAAATATCGTTAAATCTTTACAACAATTATATCATACTTTGCTTCATTTTGCTTATACAATTAAAATAAATAAGCACTTGATATTTTTCCTTTAAATAAATGCGAAACTATGTTGTTGTTTGGTAGGGTAATATTAACCGAACCTCATTTTTTTATTGGTTTTAAGTTTTTTTATTGCAATCCCCCAAAAAAGTGCCTGCCTTACGAAATATTAATTAAGCATAATAATTATGTTTTTTAAGCCCCTTTTTTACAACAATTTAGTATGTTATAATCATCTAT
Organism: Acetivibrio sp.; assembly: GCF_035371925.1. Lineage (NCBI taxonomy): Bacteria > Bacillati > Bacillota > Clostridia > Acetivibrionales > Acetivibrionaceae > Acetivibrio > Acetivibrio sp. The sequence goes on from NZ_DAORXT010000018.1 coordinate 37,304, forward strand.
ATACTCTAACTATATGCAGTTCTATTCTATGCAACAATCACCACGGATGATTCATAAACCACACGTTGTGGTCAAGGGGTGAATTACTTGTTTGATTTGTTTTCCCCTAAGGGAAAAAAGGATACTATTAATAACACTAATGTCAAAGATAAATCCTTTGAGGACAATATTGTCCTTACTATAAATAAAATAAAGGCTGGGGACAAATTATTAAGAGAAGAGTTCATCAAGAGTTACACACCTTATGTTATTAGAACAATCTCTAATTTGACCGGCAAATACATAGACATTGAAAACAGTGATGAGTTTAGTGTGGGTCTTGCTGCTTTTAATGAAGCTATTGACAGCTTTGATGAAGAAAAAAACATATATTTCTTCAAATTTTCAACGTTGGTAATAAAAAGAAGGCTAACCGATTATGCTCGTCACAATAAAAAACATTGCCATGTATATCCTTTTACATATTTTGAAGACAAAAACATCAATTATTTTGAACAAATGCATTTGAAAAGTGAAATTGATTTGCAAAGTACATATGAAATCGGTAAAGAAATCGAGCTTTACGAGCAAAAGCTTCGAGAGTTTGGAATCAGTCTTGAACTGCTGGCAAAATCCGCACCAAAGCACAAAGATTCAAAATACTTGTGTTTAAAGATTGCCAAAGTAATTGCCGATAATCAAGGGCTTTTCAGTAAACTTGAGAGAACTCGAAATATACCCAAAACAGAGTTGCTGAGATTACTGAAAATAAACAAAAAGACAATTGAAAGAAATCGTACATTCATTATAGCCGCTGCTTTGATCTTCGGAAATGATTTCTACTTGCTCAAGGACTTTATAGACTTCTCAGAGCTAGGAGGTGACAACATTGAACGGAGCACAAAATAATACATTATATTATACCGGAATCATTTTGAAACTGGAAAATGACAAAGCAATCGTATTGACTGACGAGTTTGATTTTATGGAACTCAGACTCAAACCCGGTATGCAACGCGGTCAGCATGTCATTTTTGACCCCGAGTTTGACACTTAATAAGAAAAAAAGCCCCCTAAACCGCATTTAAATAGAC
>NZ_DAORXT010000019.1:0-37858 GCF_035371925.1 Acetivibrio sp.
ACATTGAGTTTGATTCCTATACTTACATCTTTTAGTCTAAAAAAAGGCGTAAAAGTGCCTTTCTTTTCATCGAGTTTTTTCTTGGCTGAATTATTCTTTATGAAATGAAATACCGGTGCCGTCATTTCTTTTAATCTTTTCGTTTTTTTCAAACTAAAGGTTTTAATTTTGGAGCAAAACCTTTTTACATCAAATCGAAGCTTCATAATATAAATCTACCCCTTTTGGCATACAAAAATATACTCAAACGAATCATCGGCAAATTATTCAATAAGTATTACAAGATAAATATTACAAGAAATATTTCAAACTGAATATTTTAAGCCCGAGAAAATTCCAATGGCCTTATGCTTAAATTATGCAAAATAAATATCGACCAAATACAGCTTTACTGACTGTAGAGATGTATATAAAATTTATATTTAAAAGCGGAAAAACCATAGTATTTTTTCAGGTACATATTATGACAGAAAATAAGAGCAAAAAACAGTTTCCATTTATAAGACAAAAATACTTTAGTGTTTTGATTAAAACTAATTTTCCTTCTAATTTAATTATAACACACAAATTTCCCTTTGTTAATAACATTATCATACACTGCATAATTTTATTTTTAAATTCATATGCTTGTATTTTTGTAAAAATTATAGACAAACATAGGCATTACAGTTTTCATCAATGTAGAAAAATCATATTTAAATATGCTCTTTTACGACTGGCACAACTGTTTGACACTTGTTTTTTTTGACTGTATAATTTAACTGGGAATAACAACTTGTTATATTTCGGTTAACAAGATTAACCTGTTAGAAGAATTAATAAAAATGTTCGATAATATAATGTTCGTATCAAAACTACTAAAAAGGAGGATATGTATGACCTCAGTAAAAGAATACAAATGCCCCAGTTGCGGTGCAGGATTGGATTTTGATCCCCCTTCCCAGAAATGGAAATGTCATTACTGTTTTAACGAATACGAAAAAGATCAATTTGATGCCTCCGACAATGAAGAATTTCTTAATGAAGATATGCCCGAATTGGATTCATACATTTGCAACAGCTGCGGAGCCGAATTAATTGCGGACAACACCACTTCTGCCACTTTTTGCGTTTACTGCAAGAGCCCTGCTGTTATAAAATCGAGATTTTCCGGAAAATTCAGGCCTAGAAATGTTATTCCCTTCAGATTGACAAAGGAACAGGCAAAGGAAATATATCAAAAGTGGATAAAAAAACGCCTGTTTGCTCCGAAAGAATTTAAATTAAAAGAGGAAGTTGACAAAATAACCGGAATATATGCTCCATTCTGGCTGTTTGACTGCAAAGCAAACGGATTTATCAGTGGAGAAGCTACAAAAGTCCATTCGTGGAGGCAAGGTGATTACCAATATACCCAAACAAAGTATTACAGTATTGTAAGAAGAGGCCATGCCCGTTATAAAAGAATACCTGTGGATGCATCCAAAAAGATGGACGATAAATATATGCATATGATAGAACCATTTGATTACAGCGATTTAAAAGACTTTTCCATGAAATATATGTCCGGATTTATGGCCGAAAAATATGATGTAGAGTCAAATGAAGCTGTGAATATACTTAAAGACAGGGTAAGAGATTATATTTCAGACAGGCTAAAGGGTACCGTTAACGGTTATTCTTCATGCAGCATAAACAGCAGGAATGTAAACATATCGGAAATCAACCAGTGCTATTCTATGCTGCCGGTTTATCTGTTGGTAAACAAATACAAGGATAAGAGTCATATATTTATGATAAACGGGCAGACAGGCAAGGTTGTCGGAGATACTCCCCTCTGTCTTCCAAAGCAAATACTCTTTGCTGTAGCAGTTTTCTTAGTTGTGTGGATTATAGGTGTGTTTGGGGGTGCCTTATTTGCGTAAAAAGACAAGTATTTTATTATTGGTTTTGTTATTTTCAGTTTTAATTCCATATATTGCGCAAGTCGCAGTTTATGCCGAAAGCTCCGGCAACATTAAAGATTATTTAAACTATCTTACCGATAGCGAAATTGCAAGTCTTCAGGATGACATTGAGAGCATAAAGCAAACCTATAGGCTTGACGTTGTCATTGTTATTACCGATGACACCCAAGGCAAGTCTTCCCAAGCTTTTGCCGATGATTTTTATGATTATAACGGGTATGGAATAGGTAAAAGCAAATCCGGTCTGTTGATGCTCGTTAACATGCAGGATAGAGAAGTCTATATATCCACCAGAGGTAATGCCATTGATATTTTTACTGACGGCAGAATTTCCAGAATGACGGACAACTGTGCAACCTATCTTTCCAATGCCGATTATTATAATGCATGCAGAAAATTTGTACAAGATGTCAAAAGCTACGCCAAGGCCGGCGTTCCATCCGGTCAATACAGAAGTCCGTCCGACATGACATACGGTGACAAGGTAGCCCGCAGGATAAAGTCCGTATCGATATATATAACCGCGCTTGTGATATCTTTAGTGTCTACCTTGCTTTTGTCCCTGTCCAGCAAAGGTAAAGTTACAATAACTTCCAGCACCTATGAAGAAACTGGTTCCTTTGAACTCACTGAAGCAAGAGATGATTTTATAAGACAATCGACAACGCAAACGAAAATTTCTGACAACTCAAGTTCCGGGGGAGGCAATAAAAGCAGCACACATACAGGAAGCAGCGGACACACCCACGGTGGCGGCGGCAGAAAATTCTGACAATCGATATAAAAAGCCCTGGAAATCCTGCGCAATTTATCATACAGCAGGCATTACAGGGCTTTTTTATTATCCCATACTCACAATTACTCAATTACCACCGCAGTACCGCAAGCCGTTACCATAAGCATATTTCCGCCCTGTCCGAGCACTTCATAGTCAATATCCACTCCTATTACTGCATTAGCACCCATCTGGGCTGCTCTATCTTTCATCTCCCGGATTGCTCCCTCTCTAGCCTCAATTAATTCGCCTTCATAAGACTTTGAACGGCCACCAAAAAAATTTGTAAGACCTGCCGCAAAATCTTTGATAAAGTCCACACCGGAGATAACCTCACCACAAACTATTCCCTTGTACTCAACAATTTTTCTGCCTTCAATCCCGTTCGTTGTTGTTGTTATAATCATATTAAATTCCTCCAATCAAGATATTTTCTTATGCCATTAGAATTACATTATATAAACTGACATATAATATATTACGGTTTTCTGCAGCATATTCCTCTTTTTTTCACACTATTTCACAACAAAAGCAACATGGGCTTTATATCATTGAGCAAATTGACTGTTGTATAAATTTGCATAAAAGCCTTTTTGCGAAAGCAGCTCATCATGAGTACCCTGCTCGATAATATCACCGTCTTTCATAACGAGAATAATATCTGCTTCCCGTATTGTGGACAAACGGTGCGCAACAATAAAACTTGTGCGCCCTTGCATAAGTCTTGCAAAAGCCTCCTGAATTTTGACTTCCGTACGGGTGTCAATGGAAGATGTAGCCTCATCCAAAATAAGCATCGGTGGTAAGCAAAGCATAACACGGGCAATGCTGAGCAATTGCTTTTGACCTTGTGAAAGATTTCCACCTTCTTCACTGATAACGGTGTCATAACCGTTTTCCAGCCGCTTGATAAAGCTGTGGGCATGGGCAGCCTTTGCTGCAGCAATGATTTCTTCTTCGGTCGCCTCAGGTTTTCCCATTGTGATATTTTCTCGAATAGTACCGGATTTCAGCCATGTATCCTGCAATACCATGCCATAGTTTTCTCTCAAGCTCTTTCGGGTAATATCCCGAATATCTATATCTTCCACTTTTATGCTTCCGGAATTAACGTCATAAAATCGCATCAAAAGATTAATCACAGTAGTTTTACCGGAACCGGTGGGCCCAACAATTGCGACACGCTGGCCGGGTTTTACTTCAAGGTTTAAATTCCGAATCAACGGACGTTCAGGAACATAGGAAAAAGCCACATTGTCAAAAAGAACATTGCCATGGGCCCTCTCAAGCACGATTGCATCCTTTGCATCCGGAATTTGAGGCTCCTCTTCAATCAACTCAAAAACACGGCTTGCACAGGCTATTGCATTTTGCATTTCGGTTATCACACCGGAAATTTCATTGAAAGGCTTTGTATACTGGTTGGCATAGCTTAAAAATATGGAAAGTCCCCCCACTGTCATTGTACTGCCCACATCACCGCCAATAACCGCTATCGCACCCGCAAGGGCAACCGACGCGTAGACAAGACTGTTGATAAAACGGGTTAAAGGGTTTGTCAAGGATGAAAAGAAAACAGCACGAAGTGAGCATTTTTCAAGCCTTCCATTAATCTCATCAAATTTTTTCAGAGCTTCTTCCTGATAGGAAAATGCCTGAACAATTTTTACATTATCTATCATCTCTTCTATAAGCGCAGTTTGCTCCCCACGGGTTTCGGACTGCAGCTTGAACATGGAATAGGTACGTTTTGCAATAAAATTTGCTACAAAAAGAGAAAGCGGTGTAAGAACAACTACAATAAAAGTAATCTTTACATTAATGGTCAGCATGAAAATTAGTGTGCCGACTATAGTAACTATGCCTGTAAAAAGCTGTGTAAAGCCCAATAAAAGCCCTTCGGCAAACTGGTCGACATCGGCAATTACACGGCTTACAATTTCACCGTGGGAATGAGAATCTATATATGAAAGAGGTAAAATCTCAATCTTTCGAAAAGCTTTTTTTCGAATATCCCTTACAACCTGGTAAGTAATATTGTTGTTTATTGTTTGCATCAACCATTCAAATATGGCAGTAATACCGACGGCAAAAGCAATTTTGGCAAGAATCTTTGCCACCGCTTCAAAATTCACATTGTCCGGTCCTACAATATTATCAATCGCATTACCCACAAGAATAGGTACATAAAGAGTTAATGCCACTGTAGATGCCGCAAGGACAACGGAAATAAACAGAAGAATACGGTATTTTTCAATGTATTTTAGAACCTTTCGGATGGTATCCATTTGAATTCCATTACTTTTCATATCATCTTCCCTCCTTTTTAAATTGGGAGTCATAAATTTCACGATATACCTCACAGGTTTCTAAAAGCTCGTCATGCTTGCCGATACCGGCAATTTCCCCATCATCGAGGACAACAATTTTATCCGCAAATTGAATTGATGATGTACGCTGCGAAACAATGAAAATTGTCGGATTTCCCGGCAAATCACGAAGAGCCTTGCGAAGGGCTGCATCGGTTGCAAAATCAAGAGCCGAAGCGCTATCGTCAAGAATTAAAATCTCAGGTTTCTTAACAAGGGCACGGGCTATGGTAAAGCGTTGACGCTGACCGCCCGAAAGGTTTTTTCCTCCCTGTTCGATAAAAAAATCCAGACCTTCCTTCTTTTGAGCTACAATTTCTCCTGCCTGAGCAATATTAATGGCTTCCATAATCTCTTCATCGGTTGCGTTTTTATTGCCCCAGCGCATGTTTTCCCTGATGCTGCCTTTAAACAGCACAGCCTTTTGGGGAACAATACCGATTTTGTCACGGAGCTCTTTTAAGGAATAATCCTTAACATTAACACCGTCCACAATAACCTCTCCTACAGTAGCATCATAAAATCTCGGAATCAAATTCACCAGTGAGGTTTTACCGGAGCCTGTACCTCCAATGATACCCACCACCTCACCGCGGCGGACAGAAAAGTTGATATTTGTAAGAGCTTCACCGCCTGCATTTTTGTACTTTAATCCTACATGGTTAAATTCAACAGCATATTCGGAGCGGCCGTTTTCATGTATGGATTCTCTTTCCTCAAGGCTTGGTTTTACATCCAGCACCGCGCTGATACGATTTGCACTGGCAACAGCTTTTGTAATGCTGATGATTAGATTTGCAAATTTTATAAGCTCAACAAGAATCTGGGACATATAGTTATAGAGTGCAAGAACAGCCCCTTGCGTAATCAGTCCCCTTGACACCCTTATTGCACCGATATAGATAAGCCAGATAATGGCAAGATTAATAATAACATAAGTCAAAGGATTCATTAGAGCTGAAATCCTGCCTACAAATTTCTGCGTAGAGGTTAATTCCTCATTACGCTTATCAAATTCTGCCATTTCATTTTCTTCAAGACGAAAAGCTCTAATTACCCTTACCCCTGCCAGGTTTTCCCTCGTCGAATTCAACACTCTGTCAAGCCTGTGCTGTACCTTCCTGTAAAGGGGGATGGATAGCAGCATAATGGCAAAAACCACTATAGAAAGTGCCGGAATTGCCACTACAAAAGTAAAGGCTGCCTCAGCATCCACAGTAAACGCCATAATCATTGCACCAAACACAATGAAGGGCGAACGAAGCAGCAGGCGCAAAGTCAGGTTCAATCCTGTCTGCACCTGGTTCATGTCGCTGGTCATACGGGTAATCATACTGGATGTACCAAGGGTGTCAATCTCCGTATAAGACAACTTGCCGATATGTTCGAATAATGCACGGCGAAGCTTTGTCACAAATCCCACCGATGCTTTGGCGGCAAAGTACTGGGCCGTTACCGAACATACCATTCCGACAACACCTAAAAGTATCAGCAGCAAGCACATTTTTATAATATATACTTTGTCAGCCTGCCCAATACCAACATCAACAATAGATTTGATGACAATGGGCACAAAAAGTTCAAATGATGCTTCCAAAAGTTTAAATAGCGGTCCTAAAATGCTTTCTTTTATATATCCCTTTAAATATACCGACAACTTTTTCATGAATGCCCTCCAGGATGTTATTTTTTAATTTATATATCTTACCATGAATTATAGTTTACTGCACGTATAAAAAAATAATTCAACTGATTTTTTCTTTGCTTATTAATTATCATAAAGCAAAAACACTTTTACTTAAATACTTTAAATCAATTAACAGTCAATCGAGTTGGATGTTATTTTAGCATATTTAGCCGCAGCCAACAACAATACTGTCTAGAAATTTATGAGATTCAATTAACCCTTATAAGGCAAAAAGCACCTGGAATATCTCCAAGTGCTTTTACCAATAAAACAGTATTTATGAAACCAAATGCTTATTTTCAGCAAAAAGCTCATTCTAAATTTTCACAGTACCAACGAGGGCCTCCGGCACTTACAAGAATTATATTCGAATTTGCCGTAAAATCACCCGTTCGAATTGCGAATTTAACTTCTTTTGTAAGTGTATCGCGCAAAATAGCATGTTCTACGATTTCGCAAGGCATGTTATCATCAAACATTCTCAAATACTCTTTATACCTTGACGGACTTACATCAACCGTTGCTTGACTTAAAATGAGCTTTTCAACACTAAAATGTTTTAGTAGTGTTTTTAATACATCGATAGTTGTGGGAAAGTTTACATCAAGTGAAACGTCAATAACTTTTGTGGTGTTGGGTATCGCCAGCCCTGCATCTGCAATAAGAACACGGTCTGTATGCCCCAATTTGGCAAGCTCTGCAGCAATGTCCCTATTTAAAATCCCTGTTTCAACCATATTTTCGCCCACCTCATTCTTTGCGCTCATAGCAATTCATCAAAATTTCATACATTTCATCAATTGTGGCCACACGAGGATTGTTAAGGTAATCGCCCAAAACCTGTCCATCATCGGCTATTTGACGAATTTGCTCTTTTGAAACATTTACATCTTTAAAACCAATCCACAAACCTATCTTTTTCAGAAAATCATCAATTGCCCCACATGCTTCTTTTGCCGCTTCTTCATCGGATAGTTCATTTAATGCAGGATTGAATATTCTTCCGACTTTGGCAAACTTCTGAACGGCCCAAGCATATGTATACCTTGTAAATTGAGGATATATTACCGCCAAAGCCTGGCCGTGGGTTACATGGGGAGCATGTCCGCCGACTTGCATTCCCAATCCATGGGGCAATGTTACTCCTGCGTTGGAATTGGTAAGACCACCCAATGTGTCAGCCAACGCCATTTTTGAACGTGCTTCTATGTCATTTGGATCTTCCAACGCTTTCGGCAGGTATTCCCGAATTATCTTTATTGCTTCTATTGCCATCATCTCAACTAACGGACTGGTTTTGACCGAAAGGTACGCTTCAAAATTGTGGGCAAATGCATCAAAACCGGTTTGTGCAGTTACACTTTTGGGCATTGTGGCTGTTACTTCCGGGTCAACTATCGCAACTTTGGGAAAAATGTTTCTGTGCCAAATTGCCGATTTATCCTGTTCACTTGTTTTTGTGATAACTGCACATTGTGTACATTGGCTGCCGGTTCCTGCTGTTGTACCTATTGCTATAATGGGCAGTGTTGCAGATGTGGGCCCCGGAGTATGGCAGTTATAATCCCAAGCAGTTCCCGGGTGGGTTGCTTCAACTGCAATAGCTTTTGCAGTATCTATTGAAGAACCTCCTCCCAAACCGATAACCACATCAACCCCGAAAGTCTTTGCAATATTTGCTCCTTCAGTTACAACATCCGTAGTGGGATTTGGGATAACACCATCAAAATGTACCACCTTCAAACCGTTTTCTTCTAGAGAATTCTTTACTTTTTCATAAAGCTCTTTAACTTCCGGAAATTCCGGTACGGTTACCAGCAAAGCTTTTTTTCCATATCGTGCAGCTATTGAGCCAATTTCTTGAACTTTACCGCATCCAAAGATTATTTCGGTAGGTGCATAATAGTTAAATTCTTTCATAATTTACTTTCCTTTCGTGTTGGTTTTGCTTTACTTCTACTTCTTTGGATAGTATTCATCAACGTTTTCCTTTGTTACTATTACAACACCTGTGTCGAGATTACCCGGAAGAGCTTTGTCCGAAAGACCATTTGCTTCAGTATAGAGCATCATCAAACTCCAATAACCCATATTATACATTCCTTGAGCAACTGTTCCATCGATTTCACCGCTCTTAACTTTATCAAGAACTGTTACATCAACGTCGAATGCAAGAACTCTCAAATCTTTTTTGGATTCTGCAACTGCTGTGGGGCCTGCAGTACCTGCAACACCGTCTACACAGAATACACCAACAATATCATCATTTGCCTGCAATGCAGCTGCCAGGTTGTCTGTAGCAACAGTTGTATCACCCGCATCATTAACTTTAACCAGAGAAACTCCAGGTGCATTTTGCTTACACCAGTCTTCAAAGCCCTGAACACGGGATTCACTGTTCTCCGCACCGACTGTATACAATACAGCAATTTTACCTTTATTGTTTACCAGAGGTACCAAAAACTCAGCAGCCTTTTGACCTGCTGCATAGTTTCCAGTTCCAAGATATGCAGAACGATTTGAAGTAGGTGAGTCAGAGTCAAAGCATACAACTGAAATACCTTGCTTAATAGCCGAATCGATTGTATCTGCCAATGCAGTTGAGTTAACTGCGGTTACTGCTATACCCTTTGGTTTTTGAGCAATAACCTGTTCAAGTACTGCAACTTGGCCCGAAACATCAGTATCTGTCTGACCGGTATATTTTGCGGTTACGCCAATTGCATTAGCTGCATCTTCAAAGCCTTCAAAGCAGTACTTCCAGTAATCAATACCCGAAAGGAATGTAACCATGAAGTATTCATCAGAAGAATCGCCTACATAACCGTTTGTCTGTCCACTACCTGCACCGGAGCCGGAATTACATGCTGTAAATGAAAATACTAAGGTGATTGCAAGAATTAATACTAAAAGTCTTTTCATGAAGAATTACCTCCTTCTTTTTTAATGCAATATGCATTATATCTTTTAGTGCTTAAAGCACCAAAATGCTTATGAATTAAATTTACTTAGAAATTTACTTGGAAGACTTTGTGTCCAATTTTGAAGCCAATTTGTCCAATCCAAAAAATTTCATTATAAAGCTTGAGCCGCCGTTCTTACGATGACTTAGATAGTCAATGGTAACAGCCAATACAAGTATTGCGCCTTGGACAAACTCCTGCCAATAAACTGAGACATCCATCATGACAAGCGCTGAATTAACAATCTTTAGTAAGAAAATACCCAAAACAGTTCCTAATACTCCTCCAGAACCACCCGTCATCGATGTTCCGCCGATAACCGCTGCAGAGATTGCCGTTGTTTCAGCACCTTTGCTAAGCTCAGGAGTTGCAACATTAAAGCGTGCCAATGACAATATGCCTGCCAATGTAGAGATTAATGCTATTGTTACATACACACCGATTTTTACCCTGTCTACATTAATACCGGAGAGTCTTGCGGCATTTTCATTGCTGCCGACATAGTATATATTTCTGCATATCTTGGAATATTTCATAAAGATGAATGCAATTGCAGAAATAATTATAAATATGATGAAGAGAACTGGTATTCCAAGAATCGATCCTGTCGCAAAGAAGCGGAACGATTGAGGCAAATAACCCGAAACAGAAAGCGGTGAACCTGTAGTTATAATATAAGCCATACCTCGTGCAAGATTTTCCATACCCAATGTAACAATGAACGGCGGCAAACCTATTTTGGAAATCATAAAACCATTGAAAAGACCTACAACTAAACCACTTGCAATACTAGCAGCGCACGCAACCCAAATATTAACACCATGCAATGCCAAGTAACCGGTTATGACACATGTCATAGCAGCAACACTGCCGACGCTTAGCTCTATTCCACCTAAAATCAATGCCAGCGTAAGACCAATCGCAAACAAACCGTCAACCGAAACACTTAATGCTATTGATCTCATGTTGTTCGAGTTGAGGAATTTAGGTTGAATAATCGAAGTAATCACCACAACCAAAAGAATTATTAAAAATACAGTAACTTCACGTTGAGAAAATAACTTTTTTAATATTCCTGTCGCTTTGTTCTTCATTGCATTTCCTCCTATGATAAATTTGCTCCGGAAGCCAACTTCATTATGTTTTCCTCTGAAACCTGCTCTCCCTGTAAAAATCCTGCCAACTTCCCTTCATGCATAACTGCAACTCTGTCAGCCACACCAATGATTTCAGGCAGTTCACTGGAGACGATTATCACACCAACGCCTTGTTCACTCAATGAGCGCAACAGATTATGGATTTCACGTTTTGCACCTACGTCAATACCTCGTGTAGGCTCATCCATAATTATGACTTTGGGACTTGTTGAAAGCCATTTTCCAATCAGACATTTTTGTTGGTTGCCGCCGGACAAATTACTGATAGGATATGACAAGCCCGGAATCTTTATTGACAATGCCTTTACATACTTCTCAGACAAGCTGTACTCTCGTTTTTTTATGATCCACCCGCGTTTTGAAACAGCTTCAAGATTTGCACTGCTGATATTTTTTGCTATACTCATGTGCAAAAACAAACCCGAATTCTTTCTGTCCTCGGTAAGATAGCAAATTCCCCTTTTTACTGCATCCCTATACCGTTTGAACCTTTGCTTTTGACCGTTTAGATAAACCTCTCCATGCTTTATAGGATCTATTGCACATAGTCCCCTCATCAGCTCACTGCGCCCTGCACCTACCAAGCCTGCAAAACCGAGAATTTCTCCTTTCCTCAATGTAAAGCTTACGTTATCAAATCCGTTCCCGCTTAAATTTTCAACCTTCAGAATATAGTCATCTTCCTCAATCTTTGAAGATTTGTCCGGATAAAGCTCACCAAGGTCACGCCCTACCATGGCTCGTATTACATCTTCATGTGTAATTTCGGAAATATTCATGCAGCAAACATATGCGCCATCCTTTAAAACTGTAACGCGGTCACATATTTCGAACACTTCTTTCATGCGGTGAGAAATAAACAGTATGGATATACCTTTTTTCTTAAGGTCTCTGACCACTTGGAACAGTTTCGCTGTCTCCTTGTCAGTCAAGGAACTGGTAGGTTCATCCAAAATAAGGAGCTTACAATTAAGAGAAATAGATTTTGCTATTTCAACAAGCTGTTGCTCACTGACAGTTAAATCACTAACAAGAGTTTTGCTGCTGAAATTAGCATCTAAAGTTTTTAGTATGGCATCGGCATCTTCATAAAGTCTCTTAAAATCAATTTTGTCGCCTTTGCTTGGCAATCTTCCAATAAAGATGTTTTCAGCTGCCGAAAGATGGGGACACAAGCAAAGCTCCTGATGAACAAAGCCTATTCCTGCATCTTGGGAGTCCTTTGGCTTTTTGGGATTAAAGACTTTACCGTCAAATTTTATAACTCCTTCAGTTGCAGGAAAAACTCCACCTACAATGTTCATTAAAGTGCTTTTCCCAGCGCCGTTTTCTCCGCACAAACCATGTACTTCACCCTTTCCTACTTCAAGGCTGACACGATTTAGTGCCCGGGTTCCCGGGAATACTTTTGAAAGCCCTTTAACTTCTAGAAGTAAAGTATTATCCATGTACGCTCCTCCTTGGTTTACCAACTTTACCTTGATTGCTATATGTCAATCAGTGAGCTATATTAAGTATTTTCCGTTAGATTGCAACTTTTGAATTGATACCTGACTTTTCATATTAAGGGTAATAATTATGATTATTTGTTGATAAGACAATTACTTAGTTAACTTAACTAACTACAATTTTATTATATCTCGTTTTTATATACAAAGTCAATGTCTATTTTTAAATTTAGATATTTATCAGCAAAAAACCGAACTGGATATTACGAGAATTAAAAATCAAATTGATTACAATATATTTAATTATTCGACAAAAAATCAATATTATTTACAACAATCCATGCACCACCTATGGCAGTAGCATAGTGCCCACTCTTACCCACAACAATTTTGACATTTCCTCCGGCATAACGCATCTGATACTTAGATACTGCCTTTTTGATCATGTCAATAAAAAAGTCACCATTTAGCGTCAAACCGCCACAAAGAATTATTTGCTCGGGATCAAGCATGTTTATGGCAACTGCCAAGCCCTTGCCTATATAATCAGCTGACTTTTTTACTATAGATTCGGCAAGATGATCCCCTTCTTTTGCAGCATCAAAAACCATTTTAGCATCGATCTTCTTTAAATCGCCTTCACATTTTTCAGCAATACTGGTTTGAATTTTATTTGCTATTGCAATACGGGCCTGGCGCGCTATCGCTTCCCCACTTGCAATGGATTCAATACATCCATAATTACCGCATGAGCAATATGAACCATGGTTTTCAACAATAATATGTCCAATTTCGCCACTCGTCCCACTAACTCCATAATACAGCCCATTTGGTAAAACTATTGCCGAACCGATGCCGTATGCAAGGTTAACCCCAATAATACAGGAAGTAGGATTTGGCTGCATATTCTTTATCTCCCCAATAACCAGGGCACGGTTTGCATTTTCTACCAATACATTGAAAGGAAGGCGCTTTTTGAGTTCATCCTGCAAAGGGATATCATTCCAACCGAAGTTCGGGCTAAACAGCACTCTGCCGGTATCCCTCTCAATTAATCCCGGCATTGCAATACCTATACCGACAACTCTGTCAAGGGGTAATTTGGATTCCTTTATACTGTCCATCGTCATCTCGGTTATCTGGCCTATTAATTCATACGGTTCAACAGATTCTGTTGGTTTACTCATTTTGTAAATGATATCCCTGCAGTTGTTCATCACAACTACTCTGACAGACGTTCTTCCTATATCCACTCCAATAAAGAAAAACCTGTCCGGCACTACGGCAAGCAATTCAGGACGTTTCCCTCCGCTGGATTCACCCTTACCGACAGCATAGATGATACCTCTTTGAATCAACTCATCGGTAATGGACATGACCGCCGGAATGCTCAAACCTACTTTTTTTGCAATAACAGCCCTGTTTATTTTCTTTGCCTCAAGAATGCAATTAAATACATTCATCCTGTTGTTGTTTGTTATACTGTTTAAATCAAGCTTTGTAAACTTGCTCATTTGGCGCCCCCCCTCCTATTATTGTATCCCTTGACGAGTCATATTCTTTACTTTTTACCTCTCATCAAACGATTGTCTTACAAGAGCATTTATCGCATCCAAATCAGGCATTGCAGGAATTGCGCCCTTCTTAGTAGTTACAATAGAACCTGCCGCATTTGAAAATGCCAAAAGTTCTTCCCATTTTTCTGCACATATTTGAAATATCTCTTCCAAAGACATATCCCTAAGCTGCCACAGCATGGCTCCAACAAAAGCATCCCCTGCCCCTGTAGTATCAACCACTTTTACGTTGTACCCGCCATGGTGTGCATAACAGCTTTTGGTAAAAGCATAAGAACCTTTTTCACCACAAGTAACAAAGATGGCCTTAGGACCCATGGCAAGCAGTTTGTCTGCCCCCAGGGAAAAATCCCCGCTTTTAGTCAAAAGCAAAAGCTCTTCTTCACTGACTTTCACCAAATCAGCATATTCCATTGCTTTTAACATGTATTTGCACGCTTCCCGTTCATCATCCCATAACGCAGGACGGTAATTCGGGTCATATGAAATTATCGCCCCTGCCTCTTTTGCGATTCTTGCCGCTTCCAAAGTCGCAGTACGGCTCGGCTCATCAGTCAAAGAGACAGCTCCAAAGTGTAAAAAACGGCACGTTCTCAATAAATCTTTATTAAGCTCACCGGCATCCAAACTGACATCTGCACAATGCTTTCGATAGAAACTAAAAGATCTGTCACCTTTCTCATCCAGATGAACAAATGCCAAAGTCGTCATCTCGCTTGAGCTCATTAACAGGTTGGATGTATCAATTCCAGCATTATCAAGGGTTGCTTTTAAAAACTGTCCAAAACCGTCTTTTCCCACTTTGCCAACAAAAGCAGTTTTCGCTCCCAGTTTCGCAAGCATTGCAAGAACGTTGGCGGGAGCACCGCCAGGGTTTGATGAAAAAAGAGCCAATCCATCTTCATTCATGCCTGCGGGCAAAAAATCAATTAGCAATTCACCAACCGCAACTACATCAAACATAAATTCTCACCTAAATTAATTTATCAAATTTAATTAATCATCATCGTTATTAACATCAATCAGAACCTTCATAGTGATTTCACGATTGTTGTCAATATACTCATAAGCCTTTTCCCAATCCTCGAAAGCAAAATGTTTGCTCATCAAAGGAGTTAAGCTTACTTTACCCGCTTTAACAAGCTCAATTGCTTCTACATAGTCTTCATGACGATACATCATTGTTGTATTCAAATCCAGCTCTTTATCATTAAGGGTTGCAAGGTCAACTGTTGCCATATCCTCAAATACTGCAACCAATACAATTATGCTCCCTTTACGCGAATGGCGTATGGCTTGACCCATTGTTATATTGCTACCGGCACAATCATATATAACATCTGCTTTATCAGGTCCAAAACTTGAAAGCATTGCTTCTCCAAAATCCTCATTTTTAGTATTGACTGCAATATCAGCACCGCATTTTAGTGCCAGCTCCAGACGATAATCACTTATATCTGTGACCATTACCTTGCGTGCACCTTTGGCTTTCAGGGTCTGTACCAGTAAGATCCCTATAGGTCCTGCACCTATTACCACAATATCTTTATCCTTCACATCACCGACTCTGTTTGCCGCATGAACGGTAACGGCCAAAGGCTCAATCATTGCAGCTTCATCATAAGTAAGATGGTCAGGGACAGGTGTAACATTCTTGGCATCAACAGCAAAATATTCACTCCCTGCTCCAACGGTCTGGAATCCCATAACTTTTAGTTCTTCACAAAGGTTATACTTTCCTGTGCGGCATGGATGGCATTTACCGCATACAACTTGCGGCTCTATAGTCACTTTCTGGCCAACTTTCAGATGCTCCACATCTTTTGCAACTTCGACGATTTTTCCACTTACTTCATGCCCTTGAGTTACCGGATACTTTGTGAAAGGATGTTTTCCATGATTTACATGGATATCCGAGCCACAGATGCCAATTCTCATAATCTTAACAAGCACTTGGCCCGGCTTTAATTCCGGCTTTTCCACTTCTCGGAACTCAATTTTCCCTGGAGATACCATCACCGATTGCAGCATAAACATGCCCCCTAACTTACTTAATTTACTTACTTAACTAACTTAAGTATAACTCTTTTTACCTCCTCTTGTCAATATGTTTGATTTTTAAGGCAACTATGTAGATACATGATCTTACAAATACAAAAATCCACTCCCGCAAAAATAGCAGATGTGGATTTTAGTCTTGCATTTTAAGACTTGATTAATTTTATAATTTAACAAAATTCAAAAGGCAACCTTGTCTTTGAGTCGTTACATCGCTTGCTCCAAAATAGCCTTAACGGTATCGGGAGAAATTTTAAATTCTTTGCTCATATTAGTATTTTCCTCCATTTTGCCCTTTGAATTCTTCTGCATATATTTCATTTCAAGATAACCGTTATCACAGCCTTCACACCAGTGAACAACTACTTCGTAATGATCATTTCTTCCAACTTTCGTAGTCAAAAACAATCCTTTTATTTGGTCGGGACTTAATCTTTCAATATCCTGAAATTTAATTGTTCTATCAATATCTGTCGACAAAAACTTTAATATTGACTTTTCCTTCATATATCGTTTGCAATCATCGCAGTATTTTTTGCTGCCAATAACAAACCCCATTGCAAAAATACTCCCAAGGGCAGAGCCAAGACCGTCTATAACAAAGAATATCCAATTTAATACAACATTTCCTTCCACTTCACCAACGGCACGTTTGCGAATGAAGAAATTAATAGTTCTTCTATTAACCATTTCCTTTGTAAAGGAAATAAAATTAAGCGGTTCATCCGAGTCACCGATTGCATAATTGCTGACATGCTCTCCCACCATTTTATAATTCAGATTCATATTTTCATCCAAATACGCAGTAGCATAAAAACCGTATTGGACACCTATATAGGCTATAATCGGGATTAATAAACCGATCATGACTTTCGAGGAATCATTTTTTTATTTGATATCAAAAATCCCCAATAATAGCCCAAACATGCAATTGTACCGATAAAAATCGAACCTACCGGGATAACATAAAAAAAGGAAAACGACATAAGGTCAAAAGACGTAAAGCTGTGAATTGCTACCGCCAGCACCACTGACAGAACTAAAGTAATTGCTCCCAAAATAAAACTCAGCATAAAATCAAATCCTTTCTGTATATAATTTGCCAAGTTAATTGCGAAACCCTAGAAACTCCCAATCTGCTGCGTTTTAAGGTATGACCGCACTTGAAAATCTTTATGAGGGGCAATTGTGCCGGGGTATGTTTTACGTCTGTCCAAAAACCTTTATGCCTTTCATCTGAAACTTGTGCAATATAGAATACATATACTTCTCTTTACTCGGATTTCCGCAATTATCTATTTAAAAAATATTCACTTGTTCTTATTGCTATGTATATTATAATTTGACATAAAAATCAAATTAAAAGTATATTACGACATTTTTGTAGAAATTCCTCTTTTATTGAGTAATTTTTTTAATCCTACTCCACTCCAAGAGCCTTAAATACAGAATCCTCCGGACTTTGATAGAATGAAACCTGAAACTTTGCAAACAATTCGGGAGGAACAGTGGGAATATCCGCCGCAGATGCCATCGGAAGAAGCACCCTCTTTGCTCCCGAATCAAAGCATACCTGCAGTACATTTGCCAATTCCTCAACCTTTATTATTGTACCGCCTATGTTGAGCGACCCCAAAACAACCAGCTGGCTCTGGGGAGGCTTACCCAATGCCCCCGAGCATAAAGCAACAAAAGCTGCCAATGCAAGCTCGGATGTCATGCCAACTCCATGTATATCCTGTACATGCATCAAATAATCCTTAGTGGTAACGCTTATGCTTCCGCTTATATTTTTGCTGTTTGCCCTAAAGTACCTGAAGGCCGTCTCTATACTTTCTTTTGCCTCTCTATCGGAGCCAAGACCTGTTCTCTCAAATTTGCCGCTGCCTGATATAACCTGGGTTTCAATCTTGTATGCCCCTATCATGCCCGATTTCCCTCTGGCAATGGTATAAAGATGGCCCGGTTTGCCCATGCCTTCAGGAATTATTTTGCCACCGCCCTGTTCGGGTACGGAGACAAACTCCTCGGCCATTGTTTCATTGTCTAAGTAGGAGAAATGAACATCATAAAACTCCATACCGCCTATCTTTTTCAACTGCTCTTTAACACGCCTTCTTCCCACCAGTGCATAGCGCAGTATTTCTTCAATATCATCCCTTGTAAACTTGCCGTCCGGGTATATGAGTTTTACAAGCCCCGAAACTGTTTTTCTCACTGCAATAACATCTCTTTGGTTTAAATTGCTGCCCAGCTTAAAGAATTTGTCCAATGCATCGGAGAAAGAGCGTTTTCTCATCTCCCGCATAAACTCAGACACATAATCTGTAATAAAACCGTATTCATCCGTAAAAAACTCCGGACGCATTTTTGGTATCTCCCACCCGGGTATGTAATAATGCATCCTGTCAAAAAACGCAGAATCATTGGCCATTGCCTCAGGGAACGGCTCAAAAAGGTGGGATGTTTTCAGCAGCACATCAACACTTTGGTTAATGTTTCCCACAAACACCATAGATGCAGAGGCATTCTTCTCTTCCTTGCCTCTGGCAAAAGAACCCGAAGCCATGTGGTCCTTCATTATCTGAATTCCATCTTTATCTTTAAATGTAATCCCGGCAACCTCGTCAAAAGCCACACAATCCCAAAGCCCCACAAGGCCTATCTGCCTTAAAGCCATATTGTAAAACAAATTTGCCACAGTTGTCTGTCCGCCTGATACCAAGATGCTGTTTGGAGAAATCTCTTTATATACGTGGGATTTGCCCGTACCTCTTGGCCCTAGCTCGCAAAGATTGTAGTTGTTCTCAACAAGAGGTATCATTCTCGCCAGAAGGTGCCACTTCACATTATTTTCGAATCTTGTAGGTTCCATTCCTACAGACCTTAAAACAACATCTATCCATTCATCTTTTGTGAAGTATTTTCTGCCGTTTATTATTTCTTCCATGTCAAGATTGGGTATTTGAATTGGAGTCAAACTGCTAATATTAAACGGGCTTGTCCCTTTGGCTTCTTCATCGTAGTAGTAGTCCATCTTTATGATGCACCATATACCTCCACACAAAAGCTTTTCATATTGTTTTACATAAGTCGGAGATATAGCCACTCCCTTTATGCCCAAATTTGAAAATTCGGCCTCATAGACATCTTTTTTTTCATTAAGCTTTACGCCAACCTTGTCAATAACGGTATACTTTCCTATTTCCCTAATCTTTGATTTTACCTTCTCAGCTTCATCAGGACGCACAAAATTTTCAGCCAGAATTCTTTTTACCGTTTCAACGCCTTCCATTATTCCGTCTTCGTCATCAGTGGCGCAATACATACCCAAAAGATATTCTAAGACATATACGGGCACGTTTGCCCCTTCCTTTATCTTTTTTGTCAAATCCTTCCTTACAGCCCTGCCGGCAAAATATTGATTCAGTTTCCTGCTTAATTCATCCATCTATCTTCCGACCTTAAAACCCAAAATCATCACTTATGGCAATATCTATAATAAACGGCATCTTCTCGTATATCTTTTCTACCGTTTCCTCTTCATCTTCCATAATAAGATAATACTTCTTCGTTTTGTCATATTTTCTGTTTTTCAATACAAACTTCTCCCTGAAACTCCTGTCCTCATAAGTTTCCGACCTGCTGTCGGCAATTATTATATTTTCATTGGAAATACGGTTGCCGTCTTCATCCGCAAAATATACTTTAAGCCTTAACGGAACACGCTTATCCTCTATCTTCTCAGTCTGGAAGAATTCCAAATAAGATATGGTGTTGGTTATTTTCCTGGTTATGCTTGTAAGTTTTACATCGACTTTCGTCACTTCATTTTTGCCGTCCTTGCTCCTGTCATTCTTAAACTTGATTACAGGAATAAGAATCTCCTGCAAGGATGTACCCCCATGCACATAATTGGCTCCCGCGCCTTGTACTTTAAACCTGTTTACCCCTCTTGGAAAAACGCATTTCAGGTCGGTATCCTGTCCAAGCAAATACCCCATATCAAAGGTTAAGGTGCCGTCCAAAGCCAAAGTCTTCGTACTCAATACAAACCGCCTGTTTTCATAGGCATCTTCAACGGATGCCTTTGATATTTTATCACTTTCCGTAAGGTTTCCGCGTTTATATATAAATCCGTGGTCGGAAGTTATAATGATATTTGTCGCTGTAACATTATTAACAAGATTGTTTATTAGCAGCATCAATTCTTTAAACGCTTCCTCCACCGCATCAAAAACTTCCCTCTCGGTCTTGCTGTTGTCACCTCTTGCATCAATAGTATTATGATATATATAAATCAGTTCTTTGCCTCCGAAAGTTTTACGCATATCATCCCGCTTCATATCAATGACATCGTTAAACTGTACTGCTATTGACTCCTGACTGTAATTATAAAGAATTTTATTTCTGTTATCCGTTCCCTCCGAAGACATGCCGTCCACATATACCTTGTAATCCTCGTCTATTTGAATGGATTTGTGAGGCAAAAGGGATGCCATGCCAAGACGGGTGCCGGACGGTATACAGCCTTGCATATAAAAAATCTCCGTAGACCCTTTCCTTTCTTTGTTGAGCATATCGCAAAACTCCCTGGCAACCTCATATCTTAGCGCATCCGAAATAATGACAAACACTCTCTCCTTGCGATTCTTAAAGGGCTTTATGTACGTATTGTAAAAGTCCTTCTGCATAACCATACCGGAAATTATCCAATTCCCGTTTAAAGTTTCGAGACTATCGGACCACTTAATGGAGAGTGTGTTGAGATAACCGTTAACATATACGTTTTCAACTTTATCCCTTAATTCCATCAGCAATTCCTTGTTTTGCAGCCTGTCAAAAGAAATATAAAATTTTCTGTAGGCAGTATCCAGTTTATAATATTTATCCGCATATCTTTCAGCGAACTCCAACGGGGTATACTGCCGTATGCTTTGGCTGGCATCCTTCCAGCAGTCAAACAACTCTATAGCCCGGTAGATACACTCATATTCCGATTTAAAAAAGTTATACCAGTGTTTTGTCCTCCTGGCCTGAACAATATCCCTGTATCTTTCAAACTCTCCTATATCGGAAAGCAGCTGTTCTTTAAGTTTTTTAATAATCTCTTCGTCAAAGGCTTTGAAAATGTCACAGTTGATATAGTCATCTATTTCCCACTTATCGATGTATTCATGCACTTTCAGTTTTCCTTCCACACTGTTTGCCAACCTGTCATAAGCGGCAAAGTAAAGGGAATGATTCATGAAATTGCTCAAGAATACAACACAGTCAGCCTTCCTTGAAGAAACATATTTTCTCCATGTATCTGGCAATTCGCCGCCAAGGTAGTATGCTACATTTGTAACCAGCATGAATATAGCCAGTTTCTCGAGATTAGGCTCCTTATCACTGTACCCGTAATATTTATCTGCAAGTTTCCACAGTACGTCAAGTCTTCCGAACTTCTCGATAGCCTCTAAGTACTTGCTGCTTTCCAAATCTTCTTCCATCAAAAGTACCCTTAAGACTTCGTCAAAATCCGGATAAGGCAGTCTGCATAATGCCGACAGTACGGCCACATCTACAGTTTCTTCCGTGTACCTGTCTATTTCATACTCTTTGAAAGTTCTATATCTGTCCTTGTTGTTAAAGAATTTTATATACTTCCTGAATGTACTTTTTAGACTGTCATCTGAAATATTTAAATCCCTCATTATGACAGTGGCCTTGTCAGTAGAAAATTCGATGCTGTATTTTAATATATCCAGTAAGTAGTTCTCCCTTGGACCCGGTTTTGCAAAAGGTGCATAAACAAGATAATTGGATTCGGTATCTGCCTTTTCCAATTGGTATTTTATAAAAAAGTAATTATTTGGGGTTAGTTTAAGTATCTTTGCATTTTCAAGATTCAGTTCGTCTATGTCTTCCTTGAACTCTCCTTCATCGTCATACCAAAAAACGATATGACGCTTTTTCCCGTCAGTTAATTCTTTATTAAAAGTATCTTCAAGCAATGTTTTTATCTGTTTTAAGTCCATTAATAATCACCTGTTTTTCACCAATTTAACGTATCATGGCTTCGTCATAGCCGCATATCTATGCTTTGTATATTATTAAAACAAACTCCTCTCCCTGCTCCATAAGTAACGGTTCTTTTGCTCCCGCTTCTCTCATTTTCTTCAGTATCATAGGTATTCCTCTTCCCAGTTGATCAATATATCTCATATTTTCCATATACTTAACAAGAAAAGGATTCCGTGCATAGAATACACCTATTTTCATTTTTTCAATTGTAACCGTATTAGGAAGCCGCCCCGGGCTTCTGAACTCAATCCGGTCGCTATACATTAACACTCTTATTTTAGAACCGCTGATGCTGTAATTTCTATGTACAAGGGAATTTACAACCGCCTCCCTGATAACAATATTCGGATATTCTTCTTTTTCCTTCCTTTTCAATCCGTCTATCACCGAAGGAACGAGCATATTATTCTTTATAACAACCATTAACTGTTCCGCAATATCCTGAATTCTCCCGGTTATTATCTTTTTATCAATCAATTCATCAGAAATCTCATTGCCGTTAAAATGGGCAAAACTTATACCGTTCTGCGGAAGATGCTTTTCAGGATTTTTACCGAATATCAGCAATCCTCCCACAGTACAAAGCTTACGTCCGTCAACTTCTTTTAAAATATCTGCATTTTCAAGTATTCTTTCAACATATTCGCTAGACTCCTCAAACAGGTCAAATGTATTATATTTCAAAAAATAATCTCTGATAATATCAAGGTTTAAATCTTTTATTGACGTCTGCTCAACAGGCTAAATGTCAAAATGGAGACTTGAAAGTAAACATCCTTCTGGAAAGTATCTCACCCCAAATGAATTCGATGATATTGTAAAAATATTTGCATTTACAATACATCTTTATTTCTGACCTCCTTGAGATTTTTTCCACATACATCCAAATAATTAGGAAAAGATTAATTTTTTCAATATCTAAGTCTTTGCTTTCTCTTTCTTCAATTGGTGTATAAGTTTCAATTTCATTACGGCTATCATCTTCTGTCTATTCTTTAATGTAAGAAAATATCGAAAATTGCTCAGGATCATTGTTTTTTTCTCTTAATTTTTCCTCAGCTAATTCAAAGAATTCTTTAACGTTAAAATTATCATCATTGAGTTCACTTGTTGGTAATGGCATTGCACCGTAATCTATCAGGCCCCTATTACCTTTCGGAACTCCATCCTCCTCTCTTACAAAGAGAGGAACCCATTTGTTTTTTAAATTTTCAACAGCACCAGCCCATGTTCCGCCATTATTGTAATCAGAAGACACCGCTACTGCATATTTTGAAAATCCATAGATATATTTATTTCTATTCATAGCATTATAAACTGTAAATCCTGTCTTTGGGTTAAAAGGCGATATAAGCAGTAAGTTTCCTGAGATTAGCGCCTCTCTTATATCTTTTTGTTTTATCTTTTGCAACAAACTATCTGCAATAACGCTTATAACCTTACCTTCAAACAGCAATGCTGAATTTTGAGCGGCACTATCAACCCCTCTTGCTCCTCCGGATACAACAACGAAGCCTTGTGCTATGCATTTTTTCACCAAAGTTTTAGTAAAATCCTGTGCTTTTTCATCTATTTGTCTTGAACCTACTACAGCAACACCATCAGATTTTGCTATGTCAATATTGCCACAATAAAAAATTACAGGAGGACTATTCTTCTTTAAGACTTTTTTCAGCCTTTCCGGGTAATTTTCCTCTGCCCTGGTGGTAACATATATACCTGTACTATTCAAATACTCCAACTCTATAGCTATCTGACCGGCCCTACTTAATAGTTTTTTAATTCTCATAACTTCATCGTCGCTAATCATAAGATGTCTTTTCCACTCTTGTTCATCCGTTTCAAAAAAAGCAGCCGGTCTTTTCATTTCAGAATTAATCAATTTGCTTGACAATTCGTTCCATTGCTTTAAAGTAAAAGGTTTTATAGTGTCATTCTTTATATCTATTCCTAAATTTGAACACATTAATATCGTTGCTAAACTATCTTTTGATAAATTATTATTCATTATTCTCACCTTACTATTTTGATGTTAATGCCAATGCCAAAGGATATACATCCCCTGCACCGGCACTCTTTAATAAATGACCGCATACGGTAAATGTCCATCCGGAATCAACCATATCATCAACCAATAATACTGGTTTATTTTCAACAACATTTTCTATTATAACTTCAAATCCATCATAAGCGTTTTTGCACTGAAAATAACTATTTTCCATTGACTTTTGCTGTGGTGTGTCCTTAACTTTTTTTATTGCTTCAATACATGGAAGATCCAGCTTATTTGCCAGTCTTTGGGCAAAACTTTTTACAAGCTCTTCCCTTCTTAAAGACGGAACGAACGTAACCCATTGAGGAAAAGGATCCATATTCCCTTTATTTTTTATCATATCAACACAAGCATCCACAAGTTCATCTCTAAAATAATTATTTATGTATTTATCATCCCGGATATATTTACCCCAGCCGGCATCACCATATGTACATAAAACCATTCCTACTTTATTTTGCATGTCTTTATCAATATTCTTAACGGTATCTGCAACTATACCTGCCGGCCACCTTTTTCTCGGAATAATCTCTAAGAATTCTCCTCTTAAAAATTGAATTGCTTCTAATTTATTTTTTTGTGTCACATTCTCACTAAAAAATTTAATACCCAGACAGTTGCAACATTTGCCGCATTTTTTTACATGGGGATCATCTAAAAGTTTTGATATAAACTCCATATAACAACTATTAGTATTAACAAATTGATTCATCTGCATAAGTTCAATATATCTTTTTCTGGTAATTATCTTGCTTTTTATAGCATCAGGAGTCCATGGATTAAGTGTTCGGAAATATACAGACTCATCATATTGAATTATACCCTCTATCTGTAAAAGTTTTAAACACTTCTCAACTTTTCCTTGAGGCATATTAATCCTTTTAAGTATTTCACCCTTTTTAATTCCTGTGCTCGATCGTTCTATTAACGAAATAACCTTTTCCATTTCAATATCGGTAGGAAAAGCTGTGTTTATAAAGTATTCTTGTATTTCATCATCTTCTTCCCCATTTAAGAGGACCACATATGCATTATCAAGTGCTCTGCCAGCCCTTCCTATTTCCTGATAATATTGAACAATTGACCCCGGTCTTTGATAATGTATTACAAAGCCAATATCCGGTTTATCAAAACCCATCCCCAAAGCCACTGTCGCCACCAATGCTTTAACTTCATTATTTAATAGCAATTTTTCTCTTTCTTCTCTTAATGACCTTGTTTCATCTTCATTGCCAGACAATCTAGAATGGTATTCCAACGCATTGATTCCATTACTCCTTAACCATTTAGCCACTTTATTGCAATCAGAAGTGGTTAAGCAATATATTATACCGGATCCATCCATTTTATTTATATTCTCAACCAGCCATGCGAGCCTTTCCGCCTGATCTTTCAGCTCTATTACCTGAATCTTTAAAGAGTCTCTGGCTAAAGGACCTCTCATTATATTCAAATCACCGTCCAATTGCACTTTAATATCATCAACTACTCTTTGATTTGCTGTAGCGGTAGTGGCAGCCATAGGAACATTTGGAGGCAGAGTATTAATTATTCTTTTTATTCTTCTATAATCAGGTCTAAAATCATGTCCCCAGTCAGATATGCAATGAGCCTCATCAACAACCAGCATACCAATACCATCTTTTATAGAAGGGAGTACCCTGCTTGTAAAATCTTGATTTCCTAATCTTTCAGGAGATAAAAGCAGTATATCGATTTCTCCCTTTATAAGTTCTTCTTCAACTTGATTCCACTCATCAACATTATCACTGTTTATCGTCTGGGCTCTTACCCCAATCTTTACTGCACTTTGAATTTGATTACGCATAAGGGATAATAAAGGACTTATAAGCAAAGTAGGTCCGGCTCCCTTATCTCTCAACATCTTTGTGGCAATAAAATAAACTACGCTTTTTCCCCAACCTGTCCGCTGAACTATTAATGTTCTTTTACCGCTTAGAATTGATTCTATTGCTTCCCATTGACCGTCACGAAACTCAGCCTCTGTTCCCAGCATTTTTTTAAGTAGAATTAACGCTTGTTCCCTCATTTTTCACTCCCCATTACCCTATACAAGTTTGATAATTGTGTCTTCTTTCAATTCATTTTTCAACCGTTCTCTTATATCATTCAATAATTTTTCAATGTCATCTTCGCTTTCAATGGTTTTTGTCCCATGCAGAATATTGGCTATGCTGATGTTTATTGTTTTTTTGTATAATTCCGGAGTGCTTTTTACTGCCGATGAATCGCCTGTCCCTTCGAGTGTTGAAGGTTCCTCTGGCTTACTTTTTGCCAATTCTGCAGCAATATCATCAAAGCACCTTAATTTAAGCCTGTCACTTTCCTCCTTCATGGCAATAGCCTCATAAAAGTTGTTGGCATGGTTCAATCTTTCCAGAAGATCGTCAAATCTGCTTTTAAATCTGTCAAACAGAACAGTTATGAATTCATACTTATTCAATTCTTCGATAACCTTATCATAATCCCTCTCAATTACCTGTCTGACTGGCTTGCACTCCACTTTTAAAAGTTCAGTAAATTTGGCTGCAAACCTGTCAATAAGGCTCGGCAATTTATGAATGTCGGAATAAGGCTCCTTACCTTCCACAATCCTTTGCATTTGTCCTACAAGGTCAACAATTTCCTTATCCAACACATATGTCTTGTTGCTGTTGTACACATTTATCTTATGAACAGCCTTATCAAAGAACTCCCTCTGGTTGCTGTCAAAGAACCTTTTAACATCTATGGAATCATCTGCATAATCCAAAAGTATGTCTTTCTCCCTTTGAAGCTCATTATAAAACTCTTTTGCATCATTAATTTTGACAATCTTTTCTAAGGTTTTCCTCCCTTCCTCTAAAACATCCTTTCCGGGGTATTTGACCTGCTTATAGTAGACCAGCAATTCGTTTATTTTTGCTATTTCATCTCTTGCCAGGTCTTTAAACCTTTTCATAAGGCCGTCCTCATCAGAAGGTACAGCAGTAATATTGAACAACTCTTTGCACAATTCCTTGACATTGCTAATCTGGTGCGCGGGAACTTTTATTCTCTTTTCAATCAGCAGCCTGTCGACATAATCCCTTTTGGTCAGATATTTGACGATATCCCTATCCTGGACATCCAAGTATTGACTGTTTAGTTGCAGCTTAATTTCCTGTGCTTTAAACAGTTTTGCAACCAACCATTCAATATCCTCTTCAAGCCATCCGTAAGGAGCTTTTTCATATATACTAAGGATTGATTTCATGGTGACAGGAATATTTCTTGTAGTATTTCTTTCAATGTAACCTGCCATTTCATCAACAGCCAGCTTGTTTGGAGCCTCAACACCATCCAGTACAATCTGCTCGTTATCGCTGAATATATCGTAAATGTCCTTAGTGCTTGTGAAATAAGTAATATAGTCCAGTTTTGTATAAATTCCTTCGATAAGTACCTTAAAACCGTCATTTATTCTTTCCGCCGGATGTTTCCGTTTAATTTCAAGCCTTTGGTAATTAGCATACATATCTGCATTTTCAATAGCTTCTGTCAAAAGTCTTTTTACCCTGTCCTTACGTTCAACCAATTCTCTTCTTTTTCTGTCCTTGATTTCTTCAATTTTCTGATTAAGGGAAGTTCCTCCTTTCCTACGCAGGAAAGTTTCAATTTTCAATACTTCCTCCATTTCGTCAAGGAAAGTAGTATCATTGGGAAGTTTAACAATTAAATTATTTTCCCTCATAGTCATTAGTTTTAGTTCATTATCCGTAAGTTCTACTCCGGTATCATAATAGGGGGTAATAATTTTAAGACCAATATCATTTCCCTGATTGCCTCTGAAAAATCTATCGTCTACAACCTGGTTAAAACTAAAGTTGTACCTTGAAGAATATTTATATTTCTTATCTGGATAGATTTCCTCAAAGACGATTTCGGAAATTTTTTGAATTACCTCTCCCAAATCCACACTGATGTTCTTTATTTCCCTATTAATATCCTGCTCTTCATGGGTAAGGAAGATATATTGGTCTCCGTTTTTTTGGACAAGGGTTTCCTTTACCAGCCTTTTTAGAGATTCTTCTATTTTCTTTTTGAGGTCTATCTTATCCTCATCTATATGAGATACCATTAGAGTAGCCAGATTCTCTATATTTGCAGGTATCTCCTTAACATATTTAATCATAAAGAGAACTTTCAAAAGTTCTACGTCAAAATCATTCAAATTGTTATTTTCCTGGGCATGAATAATAACCGTCCTGATATTGGAATCAAGGAAGGCTTCAATGGTATCATAAAAGGCTGAAAAGGGTATTAATGTTCCTTCTTCACTGTTCATATATTTTATGGCAGACTCCTGGAAGGAACTAATCATGGAGCGCTCCCCTTCTGCCAGATGCTTACCGGATGCCCCGTGTATCCTTATAGAAGTCAGCACTTGCTGAAGAAGATTGAATTGATATGGTATAAAAGGATAGCATTCTGCAAAATCCTCACTATCCTTATATACCTTTTTCTCCGGAGTATCTGCCGAGAAGGTAATCAGGTTTTTCAGTACGGAATTTTTATTCTCATAAAGGAGTTTTAACGTATCCGTTGCCACATTCTCCTTTAAAAGAATTCTCTTTCTGATTACCTCGTCAACATTGGCGCTGGAAAGGCTGAGACGGGTATTGAACCTGCCTTGAATTTTGGAAAAATCATTGCCTTTTACTTTCGTAACAGAATCAATATCCTGCTGGCTTGTCACAATAACCCAGGCTTTACCGCCGCACTGGGTTCCCAAATCTTCCACAACAGTTTGAAGGTTGAGCATCAGCTGTGAATTGTCTCCGATATATTGCCCTATTTCATCTACTAGAAAAACGACATGGTGATTCTTGCCTTTTCTTTCTATATACTCCCTTACTCGTCCGGCAAACTTTTCAACGCTTAAAGTATAATTCTCCTCTGCTTTTGCATACCAATTCCTGGCTGCCTCGGCACTCATCTTGGTACTTTTGGACAGGGCTTCAACAATGGCGTCTTCCTCATAGTAGAAATCTTCTCTTGCCTCTTTCCATTCCCGTCCCGATATCTCTTTAAAGGTATTTTTAAAATCTTCATAAACCCCACCTATTACCATCTGTCTTTCCAAGTCTGCTATCCAGGGCATAGAACCGCAAAAACCCTGCATTTCATTAAATACTTTGTTAAATACCTTTACAATGGCATCTTTATTGGCTTTTGAATCGGAATCACTTTTAGAATCGATGTTAAACAGAATTACATCTGCCGAAGTGTCCCCGGCCAGCTTCATATCGGCCAAAACCATACTGTCTTGTATTTTGTCGTTGAAATACTCGATTGCTCTTTTTCCTTCAACTTCTCTATTCTCAAGAAGATAGGATAGTATTTTAAGAAAATGGGATTTACCGCTTCCGAAGAAACCCGAAATCCACACTCCCATTTTGTCGGTAGTATTTACTATTCCTTTTTTATATGCTTCAAAGAAAGCGTCAAAATGCTTTGACATCTCTTTTGTAACAACATATTCTTCAAGCTCCTGCTGTACATTGCTGTCATCGTCCTGCCCAACCTTGATTACACCCTTTATATCTCTATCAATAGGTTTTTTAAACATATCCTTTATGAGCATTTTAGTCCCTCCTTGTATCCCTGGTATTATCGTCCCAAATTCCTCTAATATCTATCCACCAACTTAAACGCTCTATAATAGTTGTCATCTTTTATTTCTTCGAAAAGCACCAGTTCAAGCCCGTCGTACACTCCCGGAAAAAACATAATTACAGGTACATCGTCCAAAATCTGATGAAGGTTGTTTAACACCGTATGTGAGCGGATAATCGGCCACGCTTTTCCCACACCAGTTATAAACACCACATCTCCTTTTTCCACCCTGTCTTTTATATATTGAATTACAAGGTCATCTTTCCCGGTAAGTCTTAATGCCTTTTTAGTGGCATTAAATACGAATTCGCTGCCCTTTGCCTGTTCCATATTAAAGTTCTTTTCAAGATAACCTTTTGTCTCAAGGAGTTCCAGTATTATTTCATACAAATCAAATTCCTTTATTCGAAAACCGTAATCTCCGTCATTAATTTTCTGTTTAAGAAAATGTACATGCTCTCTCACAAGCATTTCATATCTCGGTTCATAGTCAAATATATAGTATCCTATTTCATTCCCAAGCCCCGTATTTTCCCTAAATGATTCTCTCATAATCCGCTGCATGATTTCATCCAGCCTTTGATAAATAGTTTTCACCTACATCTCTCCCATCATCGCACCAAGATATTTTGCATCTCCAATATCTTTAAGATGCTTCACTATTTCTTCTTCAATAATTGGCTTTGCAATTTCCCTGTCGTTTTTCCTGTCTTTTATAAAACCTGCCTCAAACAGTATACGGATATACACCTGTTTCAACTTATAAAAGGTATAGTCGTCCCATGAGGCCACCCGTTCGCTTTGCTCTTTTTTTCTATCGAAAAATATATTAAAATCCTTGTCCTGCAATGCAAAATCACGAAGCAGTATCTTCTCTCCGAACACCTCGTACATGAATTCAAAGAATAATCTATCCGTCTTCATAATAGAGTAGATAACCATCTGCTTGCTTGTTTCAATATTGCCGTTTACTATTTTTTCAATCAAAAAGTCATCGACAGCCTTTAGTCTTCTCAGAACTATTGACGCAATTTCCTTTTTTCGCGTTTCTGTGTTTACCTGAAAAATATTGTCTCTTTTTGCCTTTTCCTTTATCTCAAACTCATTAAATCCTTTATTTATAAGCTCTGCAGCTTTTTTCGTTTCTTTAAAAAGAAATGAAGACGATTTAATCGTGGATTTATATTCTAACTCTCTATCCATAATTTCCCTTCTTTCCGGTCCACTTTTTAATATTTTAATTATATATATTAATCCGGATATTGTACAGGCATAAATACAAAATTGAATATGAACCGAATGATTTAGAAATAGTATTCCACAAGTCATCGTTAATTACCAAAGACTTTATTTTAGGAGATATTATCACAATACCGGATTCACAAAAAGGAATCCGGTATTTGAGTAGCAGAAATGATGAAATGAAGATAAAACACACATTGCTTTACAGACCTTGATTGATATTGCAATGTTTTCGATAATCATTAATTATATTTTACCTTAGGCTTCAACGCCTTTCCTCGAACTGTTGAAGGTGTAACATATGGCAGCATTTATACATCCCGATGCCAAAACAACCAATATATCTATAGGGGCAAGTACAATCCCCGGCAGGCTGTCAAATAAAAATCCGGAGCCAAAACGGTACAAATGTCCGCTTAAAAGCACCATTTCTCCGATATACATAACAATTGTAACAACCGATGCAACAACCGAAGGCAGAAATACCGACAGCGTTTTCTTTTTCCCAACAAAAAACGAACCGGCATATATGCCTGCTGTTACTCCAAACACAATAAAGAACAAGCACATAAACACCGCAGAAATAGCAGAAACCGTAATTTCCCCGTCCCTGAAAAATGCGGTGAAACACGCAAAAATGCAAAGTCCGAGAAACAAAACGCTAAATACCGACTGGAAAATCAGTGCCTTTAATCTACTCTTATTCTTTTTAACAATCATTTGGGCAAAACCGTAAAAGCAGTTTACAATAGCAAATATTAAAACCACCGAAATGGCATAAAAGTGAATTTTAAATGCCGGACTGTAATCTCCAATGAGCACATCAACCGGCCTCCATGTCCTTGTCTTAAAGTTTTCCGGCGGTACATAGCACATAAACATTTGCCAGCTTTCAAGAGTTGTCCTGACATTGTCCGAAACAATGACCATGTTTTCAATCAGCAGTTCCGACACAAAAAATACCGCAAGAGATATTGCTGTTGCTGCTGCGACTGCAAACTTTTTTGCATACTTCACGAGAACCGGCAACAGCAAAACAGCAACTATAACTGCCAAACTAATGGGCGTATACGGTATTATGTACTTCGGGTAGTTTTCCGCCAAAACCGTTCCGTTCCGTACCATGTCAACAATAACTTTCAACCCCATAAAAATTGGATAAAACGATGCAATTAACACTCCAACCACAGAAAACAGATAAAACTTTTTAAATTGAGTCATTTATACCCCTCCTTATAAACCAAATCAGCGTATATCTCCCTGAACGGAATATAGTCTTCCAACTTGGAACTGGTAACTCCATGCATAATATCGTTCCAAGTCACTTTATCATCATTTACCAGTACATATCTTACATACGAAGTAAAGGTGGATGTAGGAGTTTCCGATTCTCCCTCGTACTTCATAAGATATTTAAATTCCGACGTATACAGTTTTTCCCCTTCGTAATTGCCTACACGAAATGTTTCCCCGTTATAATCAACTTCCAAGATAAACATCATCGGATAATCGTCTTTTATGCTCTCATAATATTCGGGGTCGTAATCCGACGGATCACCGAGTGTATAATAGTGGACGACACGGATTTTGCAAGGTATTTTCTTTGAGGACAAATCAACAAAATTCTGCCACGCTTCTTGCCCGCAAGTTACATCCCCATCCTCCATCACGACATAACCCTCACGTTTTGCATCCTCCAATGTAAAGGTGTCGGCGGCATATTTCAGCTCCTTCCATTCATCGGGCAATGGTTCCGCTTTGTCGCAACCGGACAGCATAAGAATGAAAAACACTGCCGCACAACAAGCATAAAGTATTTTTTTCATATATTCCCCCCTTTTAAGAAGCATTTGTAAGAAGCACATATCCGATTGCAACAGCAAATACTATAGAGCTTACAACCGAAATGACTGACAATTTTTTATAGGACAGAATGCGGTCAATGCGCACCCGTATCTTTGCCCCGCCAAAGGGTGAAACAAAAACATTTGTGCTTTCCGCGCAATCAACAAGAGCCAGTGCATAAGCCTTTTTCTCATCTTCACCACAGTCAGCCAATACCTTCTCATCACAGGCAAGCTCCGTATCTTCCAAAAACCTCTTTAAGAACAACCAAGCGAATGGATTGAACCAATGAATTGAAGCAGAAATAACGGCAATGACACGCCACAAATTGTCCTTACGCCGAATATGAGCCGATTCGTGGGCTACAACGTAGTGCAAATCTCGTAGCTCATAATCCTTCGGTACAATAATCTTCGGACGGAAAACACCGTATATTGCAGGTGAGGTTATTTTGTCCGAAACATAAATATTGTCCCGCAAAATACCGGCATCTTTTAATTCCGATTTTGTAACACCATAGATAATTGAAGAGACAATCACCAAGGAAACTGCAACAATAATCCAGACTATAGAGGCAATACCGAATAATTTTTCAATTAGACTTACCTTATAGGTAATCGGAAAGTAATTATCTGCAGCCATAGTATAGTTTGCAAAGGTAAACTCTAAGCCTCCATCATATAAAACTACACTCCTAGGAGTAAAAAACTTTGAAATCAACGTCATCAAACTATATTTGCTTGGAATTCCCACGGGAATCCACATTCTAAGAAAAGGAATCACCCATAATATATGTACCAGGCGCCGCGGCAGCTTTTTTATCTTTCCTAAAAGTAAAACGACAATACCCACCAAAGACGCCGATATACTCATATTAAAAAGGTAATAGAATACCTCAGAAAGCAATATCATCACCTCTCTTCAATCATCTTTCGAAGTTCAGCCAAATCATCGGAAGAGAGTTTTTCATCCTGAAGCAGAGCAGAAAAAAGAGCCTTTTTCGAACCGCCGAAAAACTTGTCTATAAGGCTTTTAGTCTCGGCCCTGCACACATCTTCACGGGAAATCAGCGAAGTACAGATAAAGCCCGGTTCTTCTCTTTTAATATATCCCTTGCTTTCAAGCTTTTTAATAACAGTATAGGTGGTATTTTTGTTCCAACCGATTTGTTCAGCTGCAATGAGACTTATCTGTTTTGCGCTAACCGGCTCATTTTCCCATATTATTTCCATAACTTTAATTTCACTGTCAAATAGCTTTTGCATTTAAACCAACACCCCAATCAGACTATTTCTATAGTCTAGACTATCATAGTAGTCTAATATTGTCAATAGGAGTTAATAAAATAACCCGGATAAAATAATAAAAGCTCAGGACATCGAGTCCCTTCGCTTTTGCCTCTTTCATTTCATTCCAAGAGGCAAAACAAAAGCAGCAGACAGGTTTAAATACCTTGTCCACTGCTTTTGTATTTAAAAACATATAAATCGTTTTATAATGTCTATTACTCCCACTCAATGGTTGCCGGCGGCTTACTTGTTATATCATATACAATTCTGTTAATGTGCTTGACTTCATTTACAATTCTGTTGGATATTTTCTCAAGGATGTCATAAGGAATCCTTGCCCAATCGGCAGTCATAAAGTCGGTAGTGGTAACTGCTCTGAGCGCAAGGGCATAATCATAAGTCCTTTCATCACCCATGACTCCAACACTTCTCATTCCCGTAAGCACTGTGAAGTACTGGTTGATCTCCTTGTCCAGTCCGGCATTTTTTATTTCCTCTCTGAAAATATAATCGGTATCCCTGAGTAGGTCCAACTTCTCTTTTGTAACCTCGCCAATAACCCTGATAGCAAGTCCGGGTCCCGGGAATGGCTGTCTCATAACAATATCTTCGGGTATTCCCAGCTCTATTCCCACTTTCCTTACCTCATCTTTGAAAAGGCTACGGAGAGGCTCAATTATCTCTTTAAAATCCACATAGTCGGGAAGACCGCCTACATTGTGGTGACTTTTTATAACAGCAGCATCGCCAACTCCACTTTCAATTACGTCCGGATAAATGGTTCCTTGCACCAAAAAGTCAACTGTACCGATTTTCTTTGCTTCCTCTTCAAACACCCGGATAAACTCTTCCCCAATAATCTTTCTTTTTCTTTCCGGGTCTGTGACTCCTTTGAGCTTTTCTAAGAACCTGTCCTCCGCATTTACCCTTATTAAATTAATATCAAACTGGTTTTTGAATACTTCTTCAACCTGATCCCCTTCGTACTTTCTAAGAAGACCATGATCGACAAAAATACATGTAAGCTGCTTTCCAACTGCCTTGTGAACCAAAACCGCTGCAACAGAAGAATCAACTCCTCCGGAAAGAGCACACAGAACCTTCTTGTCCCCTATCTTTTCTCTAATGCTGCTTATGGAATGCTCTATAAAAGAAGCCATTTTCCAATCCCCGGAGCATCCGCAGATTTTAAAGAGGAAGTTATTTAATATATCTCTTCCTTTTGGAGTATGAACAACTTCAGGATGGAATTGAACACCATACAATTTCTTTTCGACATTTTCCATTGCTGCCACAGGACAATTGGGAGTATCCGCACATTTTGCAAATCCTTCTGGAAGATTATTGACATAATAAGTATGGCTCATCCAACAGGTTGAATCCTTTTCAATTCCCTCAAAGAGTTTGCTGCCAGTATCCAAGGTGATATTTACCTTGCCGTACTCACGCTGCTGGGCTTTTTCCACAGTTCCTCCAAGCATATAGCTCATGAGCTGCATACCATAGCAGATACCCAAAACCGGAATTCCCAGCTCAAAAACTTCCTTGGCGCAAAATGGGGCTTTAGGATCCAGTACCGATGCAGGACCTCCGGTAAAAATAATCCCCTTTGGATTCATTGACTTTATTTTATCAATAGAAGAGTTGTAAGGTAAAACCTCACAATACACATTTGCCTCTCTGACTCTCCTTGCAATGAGCTGATTATATTGTCCTCCAAAGTCGAGAACGAGAATTAATTCATTATTCAAGCTAACATCTCCTTCAAATAAAACTATGATGTTTTATTATATCAAATTCAACACATAATGCAAAACAAAAATTAATAGCATATACAAAAAATATGTAGAAAAAAAGGAGTCAAAGAAATGACTCTGACCCCCGTATCGCTAAATTTGTCTAATCTATTATAAATTATACTCCCTGCGCCATCATAGCGTTTGCAACTTTCAAGAAGCCTGCAACGTTTGCACCCAAAACAAGGTTGTCTTCCTGACCGTATTCTTTTGCTGCTGCTCTTGCATTTCTAAATATATTTACCATTATATCTTTCAACTTGGCATCAACTTCTTCAAAGGACCAAGAATATCTCATGCTGTTCTGGCACATTTCAAGTCCGGAAGTAGCAACACCACCGGCATTTGAAGCTTTTCCGGGAGCATAGAGAACTCCGTTTTGCATAAATATATCAATAGCTTCCGGTGTACACGGCATGTTTGCGCCCTCTCCTACTGCATAACATCCGTTTGCAACAAGAGCCTTTGCCGCATTTCCGTCAAGCTCGTTTTGTGTTGCACACGGAAGCGCAACATCACACTTGATTGTCCATATTCCTGCACAACCTTCGGTATATTTTGCGTTAGGATGATACTTCACATATTCACTGATTCTCTTTCTTTCTATCTCTTTTATTTGTTTTACGGTATCAAGTTTTATTCCGTCGGGATCATAAACATATCCGTTTGAATCGCTCAATGCAACTACTTTAGCACCCAACTGCTGAGCTTTTTCTGTTGCATATATGGCAACGTTACCCGAACCTGAAATTACAACTGTGGCACCCTCAAAGGATTTGCCCTTGATTGTCTTCATTGCTTCTTCCATGAAGTAGCAGAGACCATAACCTGTAGCCTCAGTTCTTGCAAGGCTTCCGCCCCATGTCAATCCTTTTCCGGTCAAAACTCCGGTAAACTCGTTTCTTATTTTTCTGTACATACCAAACATGTAACCTATTTCACGGCCACCTACACCGATATCTCCGGCAGGAACATCGGTATCCGGACCTATATGTCTGTAAAGCTCTGTCATAAAGCTCTGGCAGAATCTCATGATTTCTCCGTCGGATTTGCCTTTCGGATCAAAGTCACTGCCGCCTTTACCTCCCCCCATTGGAAGGCCGGTCAAAGAATTTTTGAAAATCTGCTCGAAACCGAGGAATTTGATAATTCCCACGTTAACTGAAGGATGGAACCTAATTCCTCCTTTATAAGGACCAATAGCACTGTTGAACTGAACTCTAAAGCCTCTGTTTACTTGCACCTTGCCATTGTCATCCACCCATGGCACTCTGAAAATAATCTGCCTTTCAGGTTCAACAATCCTTTCAAATATTCCTGCTTTTAAGTACTCCGGATTTTTTTCGGCGACAATTTCGAGTGACTCCAAAACTTCTCTTACTGCCTGATGAAATTCAGGCTCGTTTGGATTTCTTTTAATGACTTGTTCCATGACACTAGACAATAACTTCATTTAAAATTCCTCTCCCATCTTTTTTAACTTTTTTATTAAATATTAAACAGAGCCATTTGCAATATTTGCAAATTACTCCCCGTAAAAACGTCATTAAACCAATATACATCTTTGTATTGTATACGGTATACGCCATTGTATACCCTCAAATAATGTTTGAGGAATTAACAAAATGACATTTTGAATTATAACAAATATACGTCCGCATTGCAAGTGTCGGAATAAATAATTTCGAATTTTAATTTAGCCTAAGTTTTTAACCTCTCCTCCAAAGTACGTATTTATCTTGAATAAGACAATTTAACATTTTTTTCATCCATCTTTCTGATTTAGATTTATGCAGGAAACCAATCGATAAACTTTCATTTTCTTATGTTTACAATATTTAAATCCCTTACATATGTTTTTGTGCAAAATAATACTATATAATAAAAACACTACTTATATATTGTAATTGACTTAAAGAGCATCAA
>NZ_DAORXT010000020.1:0-37404 GCF_035371925.1 Acetivibrio sp.
AAGGAGGTGAAAAAATGATAACACAAAGCATAATTCCCGACTTTATTGCAAAGATGAGTGGCTCTAAAGAAGTGCAAAAATCTTCTGATATCAAAAAAAGCTCTTCATCGCAGTTTAAAAATACTTTTGACCTGGCAGTTGAAAAGTCGAATGTTAAAAAGGGCATTAGTTCCGATGAATACAGAAGGGATGTCAGAGGCAGAGATTATCAACGGCTTCAAAATAAAAATTCCCAAGATGCATTGGAAGCAAGGGAAAACAGGTTGGAAAGAAGCAAGCCTTTTGAAAGAGAATCAAATAAAAAGGCATCAGGATTATCAGACAAGACAGAACGCGTAACCGACGAATACATTGAAAGCGAGAATGATAAAAAGCTCAAGGGAAAGGCAGTGGGAAAAGCTCTGTCGGAAGTCCTCGGGATTAGTGTGGAAGAGCTGGAAAAGCTTATGGCACAATTGGGTATAAGCTTTGAGGATTTTGGCAGTGAAGAAAGCTGTCAAACAGCTGCCGATAAAATCTCCGCCTATCTTGGCTTAAGCTCTGATGAAGAATTGGCCCTGTCCAATCTTATGACTCTTGTCCAAAAAGAAGCACAACAAGCTTTGGCGAAATTAGATGCTGCAAATTACAGCATTGGGGATGAGAATGGAGCAAAAGATGCAGAGCTATATAATTCTCAGGCTCTGATGGTATCAGAGGATGCATCCGCATCAAAAAGTGAAATTGACATCTCTGAAGTAAAAAACAAGCTCGATGAAGAATCTGACGGTTTATTAAATCAAATTGCCGCTAAAGTCGTAGAGGTTTTGGAAGAGGATGAAAATGAATTAGGTATAAAGACACCTGATATAAGCGAAGTGAGCCTTGAAGAGGTTTTCACTGAGACCGAAGTTGAAGACAGCAGCATCAAGGAAATAAAAGCATCCTCGGATGAGAAAAGCAATGCCGGAATGAATGAAGGCACTAATGAAGAAGCAGCATCCATAGCCTCAAAGAACGTCGAGCCGGAGACTGTGACAAAAAACAGTGAAAGCGGACAGTTTGGTGCAATTTCAAACTCAAGCATTGAAAAAGCAGCAGGTCAGGCGGAAGTGGAAAGAGCCCAGAGAAATATCCCTGTAACAAAGAAGGAAATAGTTGAGCAGGTGGTTGAAAAGGCAAAGGTGGTATTAAGCGGTGACAAGAGTGAAATGGTCATTGATTTAAAGCCGGAACACCTTGGTAAACTGGAATTGAAAATTGTTACCGAAAGAGGAATGGTTGTTGCCAAATTTGTTGCAGAGAATGAGCAGGTAAAGGCAGCTTTGGAATCCAACATGGATATGCTCAAGGAGTCTTTGGAAAAGCAGGGCTTTTCGGTAGAAGGATTCAGTGTTACGGTTGGAGACAACAAGGAAAAAAGAGATAGCCGAGATAAGACGAACCGGGGTGCTGCGAACCAAAGGATATCCAATGAAAAACTGCAGGTATCGGATATGGCCGGTGTTGAAAGAATGCAGAAGATTCATGAAAGCATTAATCCATACAGCTATGGAGGCAGCAGTATCAACCTAACGGCATAACAAGGAGGAATCATAATGGCAGTAGATGCTGTAAGCAATCAAAATACCATTGAGGAAATCATCGAAAATACCACAAAGACGTCAAGCAAAAGAAATACCGGGGAACTGGGCAAAGATGAGTTTTTAAACCTTCTCATTACACAGCTTCAATATCAAGACCCTCTAAATCCGGTGGACGACAAGGAATTTATCAGTCAGATGGCACAGTTCAGTGCACTGGAGCAAATGCAGAATCTCAATACAAGTTTTTCTGCCACCAAGGCTTTTAACATGATAGGTAAATACATAACCGGCAGTACTGGTGACAGTACTTCGGGGACAAGCCTTGTGGAAGGTATCGTACGCAGTGTAAAAATGCAAAGCGGAAAAACTTATCTGGAAGTCAATGGCGTGGATATTCCAGTGGAAAATGTGCTCAGTGTTTCAGATGAATATGTTCAGTTCAATAGTTCAAATATTTCCCAATACACCGGAATTATTGGCTATGAGGTAAAAGGAAGCGTGTATGATGCCAAAACCGGAGATATTATAGCAGTGAGCGGAATTGTAAGGGAAATTCAAAAAGGTACCTATGAAAACTATGCTGTAATGGACGGCGTAGAAGTAACAATAACCGATATTAACACTGAGTTTGATTCAGAGAAACCGAACTACAAAAAGGATTATCTTGCGGAAAACATAGGTAACAGAGTTTCTGTGACAATCACCGATGCATACGGTTATGGACTTCAGGTTCCGGTTACCGGTGTTCTTAGAGAATTCAATGTAGCACCTGACGGCAAAATTACCGGAGTTTTGGATGGAGTATATGTACCGGTAGACAGTATCCACAATATAAAGAAACCGTCTGCAAATTCAAGCGTAGCGGACAACACAGCTGAGAATTCTCAAGTTGAAGAGTCTCAAAACGAAGAACCCGATAGCGTGTAACGCCAAAAGCATCGGAGGGAATGTGACATCACAGGCAGGTGAGGTGATAGTGTGATTGTTAATAATAATTATTATGCCAATATCAGAAGGATTAACGGAAGTCCTGGAGCAACGTCAAACATCAAGTCTGACAGGAAAGCTGAGGGAAGTTTTGAGGAGATCTTAAAGAGCAAGGTAAATGAGAATTGCGGGTTGAAATTCTCAAAACATGCAGAGATGAGGCTTCAAGTAAGAAATATCAACCTTACGGATGCTCAAAAGGAAAAGATATCAAAAGCCGTACAAAAGGCAGAGGAAAAAGGCGTAAAGGACTCCCTGGTATTGATGGATGACATTGCCTTTGTAGTAAACATTCGAAACAGGACAGTGATTACTGCCTTAAACAGTAACGAGTTAAAAGAAAATGTATTTACAAATATCGATGGTGCTGTATTTGCATAATACTTTAATCAAACGAAGAAGCATACGATTAAGCATTCGATTTTAAATATGTAGCCGGACCCCTTCAGGGAGGCTATCTATTCCGGACTGACAGAAGGAATGGAAACGATGCACCAACAGTTGAATAATTATACTTGACCGTGAAAGAAGGAGGTCGTTAATTATGATGAGATCCATGTTTTCTGGAGTTTCAGGACTTCAGGCTCATCAAACAAAGATGGACGTTATAGGAAACAATGTAGCAAACGTAAACACTGTAGGTTTTAAATCAAGCAGGGTAACTTTTCAGGAAGTTTTCAGCCAGACTTTAAAGGGTGCCGGTTCTCCGGATCCAACTACGGGAAGAGGAGGCACAAACCCTATGCAGGTAGGATTGGGTCTGGGGGTTGCAACCATTGATACGCTTATGACCCGCGGAAGTGTTCAAAGAACCGATAATCCTACCGACCTTGCAATCGAGGGAGACGGGTTCTTCATTGTAAAAGGCGGAGCTGCTGATACCTTCAAGTTCACAAGGGCAGGAAACTTTGGTATAGACAGGCTGGGCAACCTTGTAACCGGAGGCGGATTGAATGTTTACGGTTGGCAGTCCTATACAAAACAACCGGACGGAACCTATAAATTCGATACCGAAAGTCCAGTTGAACCGATAAATCTTTACTCGGATGATGTAAATAAAAATAAAAGAATGATAGCGGCAAAAGCAACTACTTATGCAATGTTTGAAGGCAATCTGGATGCGTCCTATGCAATTAATACCGGCGCAGCATCCGGTGCATCTTCTGTTACTAATGTAAATAACAATAAATTCACTATGCCTATAACGGTATATGATTCCTTGGGAAACAGCTACAAAATAAGTGTGGCTTTCAGGAAAACTGCAGTTACAGGCGGAGCCACCGAGTGGACATGGGAGGTTGAGTCGGGAAATGGAGTAACAGCTTCGGGAGCTACCGGCACTATACTGTTTGATACCGAGGGGCAGGTAATCGAAACTTCATCGGTTACGCCGACTATAACAATTATACCGGCTAGCAGTGTTGGAAGCCAGAATATTAATGTGAAGCTGGACTTTTCCAGACTTACAATGTATGCGGCAGACAGTTCCGCAAAGGCTACAAATGTAGACGGATACCCGGCAGGTTCCCTTGTAGACTTCAGTATCGGTTCTGACGGAATGATTACCGGTATCTACAGCAACGGAAAGCAGCAACCGCTAGGACTCATAGCCTTGGCAGGCTTCGACAACCCTGCCGGACTTCAAAAGGTTGGAGAGAATATGTATCTTCCGACTACAAACTCCGGCGAGTTCAAAAAAGGTGTCAAGGCAGGTAGTGAAGGACTCGGAAGTTTGAATCCGGGTACGCTGGAAATGTCCAACGTAGACTTGTCAAAAGAGTTCACTGAAATGATTATAACTCAAAGAGGCTTCCAGGCAAACAGCAGAATTATAACAACTTCAGATGAAATGCTTCAGGAACTTGTCAACCTTAAGAGATAATATTTAGGATTTTGGGAGTGTATGGCGGCTTATACCCCGTACACTCCTGAATATAATTAGTTTACGTAATGTTTGAGCGTTGAGGTGAAAAATGTCGAATAATGTATTTTATCACAACACAAGAGAAAAAAACGTAATTTTTTCATAAAAAATATTAATTTTCTATTGAGTTTTTGAGGTAAAAATATTATGATTAAATTAACGAAGTTAAATGGCAAGACATTTGTATTAAACAGTGAATTGATAGAATTCATTGAACAAACTCCGGACACAATTATTTCAACAACTACGGGAAAAAAGATAGTTGTTGTCGAGAGTGTTGAAGAAGTAGTCGAAAAAGTACTGCAATATAAAAGAAAAATCTATCTGTTTAAAGACTTGATTATCAATCAAGACCATTAACATCTTAACGCTCTTCATGTATTCATTATAAATTGCAATGCCTGTTTTTACATCTATTCCAAGGATAAGGGGGCATAAAATTTGGAGCGTAAAAGTAGCTTTTTTGTTCTCATTGGCATAGTTGCATTTCTATCATTAGCCCTTGCGTTGTTGGCAGGATATATCTTCTTCGTACAGGGAGGACAGGACGGTGCGCAGAAATCACCCGATAAGGCAGTCGTGACACCCAAAGACAAAGATCTGATGAAGATTAAACTATTTGATGAAAAAACACCGTTCAACCTTAAAAGTACGGACCCTAAGAAGATATCTGTAATAGTAGTCAATGTTGAAGTGTCGTATTTTGCCAAGGTTAAAAAGATTTCAGACACTACAGCCAAAATAGAGGCAAACAAGAGCAAGCTTCAGGAAATAGTGGGTACATATTTCCAGTCGTTGACTCTTGAAGATGTTATGAAGTCCGATGCAAAGGAAAGAGCCAGGGAAGAACTGACAAAAATGATGAATGACCAATTACTGGCAAACGAAAACACAAATTCCGACATTGTTTATACTGTCGTGTTTGATCAGTGGTTCTACCAGTAGGGGGTGCTTGAACTTGGGAGATATTCTGTCTCAGAATGAAATAGATGATTTACTAAAAGCCCTTAATACAGGTGAATTGGATGTCCAGCAAATCAGTTCAAAAATCGAGGAGAGAAAGGTAAAAACCCACGATTTTAGAAGACCCAGCAAATTTGCCAAAGACCATATTAGGACTTTGAATGTTATTCACGACAACTATGCAAGGCTTATCACAAACTTTCTTTCCGGGTATTTGAGGACTCTTGCTCAAGTAGAGGTTATTTCCGTTGAACCAATAGCTTATTATGAGTTCAACAATTCAATATCAAATCCTGCAGTACTGGCAGTTATTGATTTTTCTCCTCTGTCAGGATCGATTATTCTTGAGATGGCGCCGCCTGTTGCTTATGCGTTGATTGACAGAATTCTTGGCGGAAAAGGCTTGCCAATGGATAGAATGAGGGAATTTACCGA
Organism: Acetivibrio sp.; assembly: GCF_035371925.1. Classification (NCBI taxonomy): domain Bacteria; kingdom Bacillati; phylum Bacillota; class Clostridia; order Acetivibrionales; family Acetivibrionaceae; genus Acetivibrio; species Acetivibrio sp. Next base: position 5,875 of record NZ_DAORXT010000020.1, read on the forward strand.
AGTCGAGATTGCCATTGTTGAAAGAATTATCATACAGCTTGTAAACCTTATGCGAGAGCCGTGGGAAAATGTTGTGGAATTGAAACCAAGGCTTGAAAAAATTGAGACTAACTCCCAGTTTGCACAGATTGTCTCGGCCAACGAGACAGTGGCCCTGATTACTTTAGGGGCGAAAATCGGAGAGGTCGAAGGAATGATAAATCTTTGTATTCCTCATATTGTTGTGGAGCCAATAGTTTCAAAATTGAACACCAAGTTTTGGTTTTCCAGCGTTGAAAAAGAGGGTACAAAGGAAGACAAAGAAGCAATTGAGAAGAAGATTGAACATACAAGAGTACCTGTCAGAGCAATACTTGGCAGGGCGACGATTCAAGTGGCGGAGTTTCTTGAATTGCAACCGGGAGATGTAATACCTCTAGATTCGAATGTTAACGGAAATCTTGAGATATTGGTGGGAGAGTTGTTGAAATTCCGTGGTTCTCCCGGAGTCAAGAAAAACAGAAACGCCATTAAAATAACCGAAGTAATAAGAAGGGAGGATGAGTAGCATGGAGGATATGTTGTCCCAGGCTGAAATAGATGCTTTGCTAAACGGTAGCTCATCAGAGGGGAATGAAGAAAGCAGCACAAGTGAGGATCTTACGTCGCAGGAAATTGATGCGTTAGGTGAAATAGGCAACATAAGCATGGGGACTTCTGCTACTACTCTTAATTCGCTGTTAGGACAAAGGGTAGTGATAACAACTCCCACGGTATCAGTATGTACATGGGAAGAATTGGCGAATGAGTACCACAATTCTTATGTGGCTGTTAAAGTGGAATATACTGAAGGACTCGATGGTATGAATCTTCTTCTTCTAAAAGAGGATGACGCGAAAGTAATTACCGATTTGATGATGGGCGGAGACGGAACCAATAAAGATGGCGATTTGAATGATTTGCATTTAAGTGCAATCAGTGAGGCCATGAATCAAATGATTGGTTCGGCAGCTACCTCAATGTCTTCAATGTTTAACAAGAGGATAGATATTTCTCCTCCGAAAGCGTTTCCCATGACTTTAAACGATGCAGTTCCCGAAACTGAATTTCCAAGGGACCAAAAGATAGTGAAAGTTGCATTTAAAATGGTTATCGGAGAATTAATTGACAGTCAAATTATGCAGCTTCTTCCTATTGATTTTGCAAGAGCCATGGTTAATAATATTATGAATTCTGACAGCAGTAGCGAACAGGCAGTTCAAGAGGCTGCAGCCTCTGCTGTTCAAGCACCTGTATCCCAGCAATATGCTCCGCAAGAGCAGTATTATCAAGCACCTCAGCAGCAGTATCCGCAACCGCCTCAGCAGCAGTACCAGCAGCCTTATCCGCCGTATGAGCAACCTGCAAGGCATAACGATGCTGCTTATCGCAATCCGATAAATGTACAGCCTGCACAGTTTGAGGCTTTTGATGACGGGTCGAGAATCTCAATTGAAAAGAAGAATATCGGACTCATTATGGATGTTCCGCTTCAGGTTACAGTTGAGCTTGGAAGGACCAATAAGCTTATCAAGGATATATTGGAATTCGGTCCGGGTTCGATAATTGAGCTTGACAAGCTTGCCGGTGAACCTGTGGATATTCTGGTAAACGGAAAGGTAATTGCCATAGGTGAAGTAGTGGTTATAGATGAGAGCTTTGGTGTCAGGATTACCGACATACTTCATCCTTCCAAAAGGCTTTAGATTGTTGTAATAAGCCGTAAGTTTAAAATAAAGCAAGTTAAATATGTTTTCTGTCTTATCTTTTTTACAATGGAATAGACTAAAATTTAAGGAGAGGGTAAACAATGGGAAAAAGGATTCTTATAGTCGATGATGCTGCGTTTATGAGGATGATGATTAAGGATATTCTTACAAAAAACGGGTATGAGGTTGCAGGAGAAGCTGAGAACGGAGCAAGGGCAATTGACAAGTATAAGGAACTCAATCCCGATTTGGTAATTATGGATATTACTATGCCTGAAGTGGACGGTATAGCAGCTGTAAGGGAAATCAAAAAGATCAATTCCGATTCGAAAATTATTATGTGTTCTGCTATGGGGCAGCAGGCCATGGTTATTGAATCCATTCAGGCAGGAGCAAGGGATTTTATTGTAAAGCCTTTTCAAGCTGAAAGGGTAGTTGAGGCAGTTAAAAAAGTTCTGGGATAGTTTTCAACGGCAAATAAAATTATAGAGATGGCAACCTTGAGAGAGGGAGTATAAAATGCAGACTTTTATTAGTGCTGTTATGTTTACTATTGTTTTTGGTTCTATTCTCTTTTTGGCTTATGTTACCACAAAATTTATCGGAACCAAAACAAACAGGATTGTTAGAGGTAAATATATAAAAATAATTGAAACTGTCAATCTGGGGTTTGACAGCAAGCTGCACTTGGTAAAGGCAGGAGATGAATTTATTTTAGTATCAGCTTGCGGGAAAAATATTCAAATTCTGACCAAGGTGCAATTGGGCGATTATTCTTCCGAGGAAGAGGAACAGGGCGACAATGTTTTTAACTTCAAGGAATTTTTCAATAAATATGCACAAGGCTTTTCAAAGAATCGGGAAGGTATATCATTTTTCAAATCGGAAAGCGGTGAGAAAGACAAAGCCGGAAGTACACCGGTATTTAATTCAAATCTCAATCGATTGAGAAAAATTACAGCAAGTATCGCAAATTAAAAGACAGAAGATGGAGAGGAATTTACCAATGAAAACTAAGCTAAGATATCTTGGGATTGCTTTGTTGATAATAATAGTGTTTATGTTAATAACGTCAAGTGTTTATGCTGAGCCGGATTCAATAGCTGTGCCCAAGCTGGGCTTTACAGTGGAATCTTCCGACAATCCCGAAGATGTTTCAACCACTATTCAGATAATTGTGCTTCTGACAGTGTTGACATTGGCTCCATCAATATTAATTATGATGACAAGCTTTGTCAGAATAATTATTGTACTGTCTTTTTTCAGAAATGCGATTGGAACGCAACAAATGCCGCCGAATCAAGTATTGATTGGGCTAGCTTTGTTTTTAACCTTGTTTATCATGAGACCTGTATTGACAGAGATAAACGATACTGCTTTCAAGCCTTATTCAAATCAGCAAATTACTCAGGAAGTTGCGTTGGAAAGGTCTTCGGACATTATTAAAAAATTTATGTTGGGACAGACATCTAAAAATGATCTTGCTCTTTTTGTATCGCTGTCCGGTATGGAAACACCTATAAAAGAAGAAGATATTCCAAAACTTCCGTTAACCATTATTATTCCGGCGTTTATAATAAGTGAGCTTACAATAGCCTTTAAAATTGGGTTTTTAATATATATTCCTTTTCTGGTAATTGACATGGTAGTTTCAAGTACTCTTATGTCCATGGGTATGATGATGCTTCCTCCTGTAATGATATCCCTTCCTTTTAAAATTTTGTTGTTTATCATGGTTGGAGGATGGAATCTAATGACGCAAATGATTGTAAACAGCTTTGTTACGTAAATGACTTATGTATCATTTCTTTAAAAAAATTAAGCAACGGCAGGGGGGAAGTACTATGGAACAGGGATTGGTAATGGAATTGGCACAGAAGGCAATTATGACGGTTTTATATGTATCTGCACCAATGCTTGGGCTCAGCTTGCTTGTTGGGCTTGCAATAAGTATTTTTCAGGCCACGACCCAGATTCAGGAGCAGACCCTTACCTTTATACCTAAAATATTGGCTGTTCTCGGGGCAATAGTAATTTTCGGTCCGTGGATGCTCAGAACACTGATTGAATTTACCCAGACGATTTACATGAACATAAATCACTACATCAGATAAACTTAAGCTCATAAACTGGAGGATAATAAATTGTTTGTTTTAGAAGGAGTTTTGCATGTTGATATAGAAGTATTTATGTTAATATTCGTTAGAATGACAGGTCTGTTTGTAATAGCTCCCATTTTTGGGACAAGGAATATACCGGCATATTTGAAAATTGGGTTTTCATTCATGCTGGCATTGATACTTGTAAACACCATTAAGGTTCAGGAGCTTTATTTTAGCAATATTTATGAATATTTTGTTCTTGTTTTGAAAGAGTTCGTGGTGGGAATTACCTTAGGTTATGTGTCGTATCTGGTTTTTACAGCTATTTATGTTGCGGGACAGTTTATAGACATGCAAATTGGCTTTGGAGTGGTAAATGTTATTGACCCGATAAGCAGTACACAGGTATCTATTACGTCAACTTTTTATTTCCTGCTGTGTATGCTGGTTTTTCTGATTTGCAGAGGCCATCATATATTAATAAGGGCATTATTTTTAAGCTACAACTATATACCCATTGGAGCCGGCGTGTTTGGTGAGGAAATAGTTAATGACATAATAAGGGTTTTTGGAAACATATTTCTGATTTCCTTTAAAATCAGTGCACCTATTACTATATCAATAATGATAAGCGAGGTGGCACTGGGAGTTGTTTCAAAGACGGTACCGCAGCTTAATGTATTTATGGTGGGAATGCCGCTTAAGATTATTCTTGGGTTGGCAATAATGGTTATAACAATACCTATGTTTGTAAATCTTGTTGAAAGTCTAATAACGGGTATTGACAGTGAAATGCATATTTTTCTCAAGGATATGGCACCAAAATGAAACTAAAATATTTTCTGCAAAAAAAATTATTATATTTATGTAAAAATAAAAACTTCAAAGACCATCCGGGAAGTACCGTGAAAATAAAGGCAAATTTGCAGCTGTTTGCCGACAATGGCGACAAGACTGAAAAGGCCACTCCAAGAAAAAGGTCAAAGGCAAGAGAGGAAGGCCAGGTACTTCAGAGCAGGGAGCTGAATTCGGCTATAGTTCTTTTAAGCACTTTTGTAACATTAAGGATTCTAGGCAAATATATGTATGAACAGATTTTAGAATGCTTAAAAGTAGCTATTACCGTTTATCCGACAAATGATGGCTTGTTTTCAATTGAAGGCTTGATGGATGTTTATGTTGCGACAGTGGTAACTTTTTTGAAAATTGCAGCTCCGGTGCTTTTAGTGGCATTAATTGCAGGTGTTGCATCTGCATATGCCCAAGTAGGGTTTCTGTTTACTACCAAGACACTGGGGATAAAGCTAAACAGGATTAATCCTCTTAACGGATTCAAAAGGATTTTTTCACCGAAATCCTTGGTAGAACTTTTAAAATCGATTATAAAGATTGCAATAGTGGGCTATATAGGATATTCGTATATCAAGGTTGAAATGACAGATGTATTGAGCATGATGGATGTGGATGTGAAAAGCTCCGCTTCATATCTTGGCTCTACAATTATAAATGCGGCAATAAGGATGTGCATTGCCTTTGTTGTAATAGGAGTAGCCGATTACGGTTACCAGTGGTGGGAATATGAGAAAAGTCTTAGGATGTCAAAACAGGAAATTAAGGAAGAAAATAAAGAGGTAGAGGGAAATCCGGAAATTAAATCAAAGATAAGGCAAAAGCAAAGACAGATGTCAATGAGAAGAATGCTTCAGGATATCCCAAAAGCAGATGTGGTTATAACAAACCCGACACATTATGCGGTAGCAGTTAAATATGACCCCAAGGAATCTGATGCCCCTATTGTTGTTGCAAAGGGACAGGATTATATAGCATTGAGAATAAAGGAAGTAGCAAAAGAGAATAAAGTGGAAATTGTAGAAAACAAACCTCTTGCAAGAACGCTTTACAATACTGTGGAAATAGGCGGCAAAATACCTCCGGAGCTATACCAGGCAGTAGCCGAGGTTCTTGCCTTTGTATATAGTTTGAAGGAAAAAATAAGATAATAGCATCTATGGTAACTAAAGTTGCACATAAGGGGTGAAATGGTGTGAAGACCAAAATTGGAGATATTTCTGTAGCAGTTATGTTTGTTGCTGTAGTACTGATAATTATTTTGCCTGTTCCAAGTGGAATGTTAGATATTCTTCTTGCACTTAATATATCGTTGGCTGTTGTTATTCTCCTTAACGTCGTTTACTCAAATGAGCCGCTTCAATTGTCGGTTTTTCCGTCCTTGCTGCTTTTTACTACATTATATCGTTTGGCATTAAACATTAAGTCAACAACATTGATACTCGCGCAGGGAGAGGCGGGAGAGGTTATTCGAGGATTCGGAAACTTTGTCGCCCAGGGAAATCTTGTGGTGGGTGCCATAATATTCTTAATCATCACCATTGTTCAGTTCCTTGTAATAACCAAGGGTACCGAGAGAGTATCCGAAGTTGCGGCAAGATTTACCCTCGATGCAATGCCGGGTAAACAGATGGCAATAGATGCAGATTTAAACGCCGGGCTTATAAGTGAGGCGGAAGCCCGGGAAAGAAGAAAGAAAGTTCAGAGGGAAGCCGATTTCTATGGAGCCATGGACGGTGCTACCAAGTTTGTAAAGGGAGATGCCATCGCAGGCCTTATAATAACCGTCATAAATATTGTGGGCGGAATCATTATCGGTGTGGTAATGAGAAATGAAGAAAGAGGTGCTGCCCTGCAAACTTATTCAATACTTACCATAGGAGACGGACTGGTAAGCCAGGTACCTGCATTGTTGATATCGGTGGCAACCGGACTTATAGTTACAAAGTCCACTTCCGACGAAGGCTTGAGTAAAGATTTGAAAAAACAGATAGTATACAATCCCAAAGTGTTCTTCATTGCGGCAGGATTTTGTGTATTGCTGTCAATACCTTTGGCCACTATTCCTTTTCTGGCATTGGCAGCTTTATTTGTAATAATAGGATTGCGGCTTAGGAAGCAAAGTGCTGAGGTCGAAAAACAGGAAGAAATACAGATTGAACAAAATGAAGTTGAGGAGATCAGAAAGCCTGAAAATGTCGTGAACTTGCTTCAGGTTGACCCTATAGAGCTGGAGTTTGGTTACGGTATCATACCTTTGGCAGATGTCAATCAAGGTGGAGACCTTTTGGACAGGGTGGTTATGATTAGAAGGCAGCTTGCCTTGGAGCTGGGAATGATAGTACCTATAATAAGGCTTAGGGACAATATACAGTTAAATCCCAATGAATATGTGATAAAAATAAAAGGAGTTGAGGTGGCCGGTGGAGAATTAATGCTTGACCACTATCTTGCAATGAGTCCCGGATTTGTGGAAGAGGAGATAGAGGGAATCAAGACAACAGAACCGGCATTTGGTCTGCCTGCTGTATGGGTAACCGAAGCTCAGAGGGACAGAGCAGAGATGCTGGGATATACTGTGGTAGACCCGCCGTCTATAATAGCAACTCATTTGACTGAAGTAATTAAAGCCCATGCCCATGAGCTTACGGGAAGACAGGAAATCCAGACAATTATTGACAAAGTGAAAGAAAATTACCCTGCCATAGTCGAGGAGCTTGTTCCGAAGGTGATGACAATCGGAGAAATTCAGAAGGTAATCGCAAATTTGTTAAAAGAAGGTGTATCGGTAAGGGATATTGTAACGATTTTGGAAACCCTGGCGGATTATGCACCGACCACTCATGACACCGACATGCTGACGGAGTATGTGAGACAGGCTCTCGGAAGGGCAATTTCGAAAAAGTTTATCAAGGATAAAAAGTCTACGGTTATAACTTTAGATCCCAAGCTTGAACAGATAATAATGGATTCTGTTCAAAAAACAGAACAAGGTTCTTATCTTACTTTGGAACCAAGTGTAATAAATAAAATTTTAAGCAATCTGTCGAAACAAGTTCAAAAATTGCTGCAGCTGGGCCAGCAGCCCATAGTTCTTGCTTCACCTTTTGTAAGACTATATTTCAGAAGACTATCCGAACAAGCAATACCGGGATTGGTAGTTTTATCATACAACGAACTTGACCCAGGAGTCGAGATTCAGTCAATAGGGACGGTGAGCATATAAAATGAAAATCAGAAGATATATCGGTAAAGATACTCATGAAGCTCTATTAAAAGTGAAAATGGACCTTGGTAGTGAGGCGGTAATATTAAATACCAGAAAGATAAGGCAGAAGGGGTTCTTTAAAATATTTTCAAAGCCCTTGGTTGAAGTTTTGGCTTCCGTGGACGACAGTTACGTACCCGCTACCAAAAGGACAGCTTCCGAAAATAGAGTAAGGGACGATAAAGAGTATAATACCGCAGGAAGCAATAACTTACGCTTTAATGAAAACTCAAAAAGTAAATCCGACGAAAAGGAGGATAAAATACATCAGTTAGAGAATAAAATAATTGGTATGGAAGCGACACTAAATAAAATTTATGAGCAAATCCAACAGCCTTCCAATAAACTGAGTGCTGCCGCGAATGAGGGCAATGCACAGTCGCAGTCTAAAGTTCTGGACCTGTTTTACAACAATCTGTTGAAAAATGAAGTGGATATGGAGATAGTAACGCAGCTTATCAGTGTTGTACGGGGAAAGGTAAAAGAAAATGTAAGTGTAAATGAAACTGCATCAATACTCTACAACCTAATTTCGGAAATGATAGGAAAGCCCTCATCCATAAAACTGAGGGATGACGGCAAGCCGACAGTAATAATGCTTGTGGGGCCGACCGGTGTGGGAAAAACCACAACTTTGGCAAAGATTGCTGCAAATTATTCGTTAAATCAGAATAAAAATGTTGGGTTGATTACTGCCGACACATATCGTATTGCTGCGGTGGAACAGCTGAAAACTTACGCTGAGATACTGGGAATGCCCCTTAAAGTTATATATTCGGTTAATGAAATTCATGAAGCCATAAACGAATACAGCGATAAAGACTTGATTCTTATTGACACTGCAGGAAGAAGCTATAAAAACAAAGACCATTTTGATGAGTTAAAGATGCTGGTTGAAGCAACCCAGGCAGATGAAATCTTCCTTGTGCTAAGTACCACTACAGGTATGAAAAACTGCAGAGAAATCATTGAACACTATAGCTTTTTGGAAAACTACAAACTTATTTTTACAAAACTGGATGAAAGTTCGTCTTTTGGACTTATACTGAATTCAAGACGCCTGACCAATAGGGATTTGTCCTTTGTCACCACCGGCCAGAGTGTACCGGATGATATTGAGCTTGCAAATGTTGATATGATAACAAAAAACTTGTTAGGGAGCATTTCGTAGATGATGGATCAAGCGCAAAAACTCAGGCAAATTATAGACAATTTAAAAGTAAGAGATGCTGTGGCTTTAGACAATCCCGTGGGCGTCAAGGAAAAAAACGCTAAGGTCATTACTGTAACCAGCGGAAAGGGTGGTGTGGGCAAGACCAATTTTACAATAAATCTTGCCATAGCTTTAAGTGAGCTGGGCCAACGTGTGACCATTCTAGATGCGGATTTTGGTTTGGCAAATGTTGACATTCTCTTGGGTATTGTGCCCAAATATACCTTGGTGGATGTTCTATACAATAGAAGAAATATACTTGAGGCTTTGACTGACGGACCCAAAAATATAAAGTTTATGTCCGGAGGTTCGGGTGTTGAAGAGCTGGTAAAGCTCGACGGCACTCAGCTTGAGAAATTCGTTAACAATATTTCTCTTTTGGACAAGCTTTCGGATGTTATACTGATTGACACGGGAGCCGGACTTTCGGATAGTGTGATGAGTTTTGTAATGGCAGCCGACGAGGTGTTTCTTGTAACAACTCCGGAGCCGACTTCCATTACGGATGCATATGCGCTGATAAAGATGGTATCGAACAGGGATAATAACAAGATAATAAAGGTTGTTGTCAACAGAGCCGAAAATGCAAATGAAGCAAAGGACATATTAAACAGACTTTCGATTGTAGCAGAGAAATTTCTTGCAATGAAGCTTTATCCGCTGGGATTTGTTCCCCAGGATGAATCGGTAATAAAAGCAGTGAAAATGCAGCAGCCGTTTTCTTTGAGCTTCCCTAAAAGTGATGCTGCAAAGCAGATAAAAGAGATTTCAAGAAGATTGATGGAAGGAAATGCAGATATAACGAATCGCCAGGAAAGTGGAATAAAGGGCTTTGTTAGAAGACTTGTAAACCTTATGAATGCTTAATAGTCAGAACCAATCGTATTAAGAATACTTATACGGAGGTAATATATGAGGTTTAACCAATTGAAAGTGGGGCTTAAGCTAGAATTAAAACTTCAAAGTCTGGACGGTAACGGCGGCGATTCTGTTTTTGTCAGCGAATTTGAATGGGCTGAAAACGACAGGATAATATACATTGCAGCTCCGATAAAGCAGGGCAGAATCTATCCTGTCGGCATTGGCCAGAAACTTGAAATAGTGTTTATAAAAGATGACAGCCTTTATGAATTTAACGGAAAGGTTATTGGAAGAGAAGTAAGGCATAATATAAGTCTTTTGAGAGTTGAAATAACATCTGAGATAAAAAGGATACAACGGCGGGACTTCTTCAGATTTGACTGTTCAATTCCGGTAAGTTACAGGATAGTTGACAAGCCGGGAATCTATGACAATCAAAGAAAGTTTACAAAATCATATACCAGAGATTTAAGCGGAGGCGGAGTGTGTATAAGGCTGAAAGAAAGAATTGAAACAGGGCAGTTGTTACGTTGCGAGTTGTCATTAAATGATTTCAACAAAGTAAGCTTTTTGGGAAGAGTAGTTCGGCTGACGGAATATGACAAAGAAAATGATGTTTATAAGTATGAAATAGGAATTAAATTTGAAGAAATTGAGGAAAAAGACAGGGAAAGAATTATTAGCTATATATTTCAGGAACAAAGAAGACTTATAAAAAAGGGTTGATATTGCATTATGATTTGGAATATGAAACAAAAAATTACGGTTTTGGTGGTTGACGATTCGGCTTTTATGAGAAAAGTAATATCGGATATTCTAAACAGCGATGAAGAAATAAAGGTAATCGATACTGCGCAAAATGGTCTTGAAGCTCTTGAAAAGGCACACAAGCTTAAACCGGATGTTATTACTCTGGACTTGAAAATGCCGGTTATGGACGGCCTTGAGTGCTTAAGAAAACTGAATGAAACTATGCGTATTCCGGTCATTATGCTAAGCAGTATTACTAAAGAAGGTGCTGAAGCAACTATTCAGGCTTTGGCCGAAGGAGCAATGGATTTTGTTGCGAAACCGGAAAACATATTTGATATGAAAGAAGAAAAAATGAAGAATGAAATAATTGAAAAAGTAAAGATTGCTAAAAACTACAAATACCTTCAGAATGACAAAAAGATTGCAGGTACCGTAACAAAAGCCGATAGGGCCCAAAGCAAGATTCGAAATATTGTGGCAATCGGTACTTCTACCGGGGGGCCAAGGGCACTTCAGGATGTTTTGCCACTGCTTCCTGCAAACGTAGATGCAGCTTTTTTAATAGTGCAGCACATGCCCGGAGGATTTACAAAATCACTGGCCGAAAGACTTGACTCCATATGCAATGTAATGGTGAAAGAGGCTGAGGATAATGAAATTTTGGAAAACTCACATGTATACATTGCTCCCGGAGACTATCATATGCTTCTTGAGAGCAAAGGCAATGATTTGTTTAAAATAAAACTTTCAAAGGATCCGCCGTTAGGAGGTCACAGACCCTCAGTTGACGTAATGATGGAATCGGTGTCCAACACAGGATTTAAAAACGTTGTGGCAGTGATAATGACAGGGATGGGACGGGACGGAAGTGAAGGTATAAAAAAGTTGAAAAGTATTAATAATGCACATGTAATTGCACAGGATGAAAACTCATGCGTTGTATTTGGGATGCCAAGGGTCGCAATTAGCACAGGAGCAGTAGATGTTGTTGTACCGCTGAAAGAAATAGCGAATGAGATTATGAAAATAGTGGGGGTGCATGAATAATGGACATGAGTCAATACCTCGAGATTTTTATTGACGAAACAAAAGAACATTTGCAAGGTTTGAACCAATCGTTGCTTCAACTAGAACAGAATCCGGAAGATACATCGGTTTTGAATGAGATATTCAGGGTTGCTCATACATTAAAAGGCATGTCCGGTACAATGGGATTTACGAAAATGGCAAAGCTGACCCATGATATGGAGAATGTTTTGCAGGCACTAAGAAACAATCAAATAAAAGCCACTTCAAAACTTGTGGATTTGCTGTTTAAGTGTCTAGATGCTCTTGAAAACTATACCGACAATATTGTAAACAGCGGAAGTGAAGGCAGCAACGAGTACAATGACATCATCATGGAGCTCAATAATACTATTCAAATGAAATCCTCCGCGGATGTACAGCAAAAGACGGATTCTTCCGGGAAAAAACCTTCGGATTTAGCAGAAGCTTTAAAAGAGCAAAATCAGCATCCGACTGCAGCCATCAAGCTTAATCAGTACGAACAGAATGTTGCCAACAAGGCAAAAGAAATGAATATGAATGTCTTTAAGATTACGGTTGTACTGAATAAAGGCTGTGTTTTAAAATCTGCTAGAACATTTATTATATTCCAGACATTAGAAAGACATGGTGAGATTATCAAGTCGGAACCGAAAGTTGAAGATATTGAAGATGAAAAATTTGACTTTGAGTTTACTGTGGTATGCGTAACAAAAGAAAGTGCAGAGGTGTTTACAAGAGACATTAATGGAATTGCCGAGGTTGATGAAGTAATAGTAGTTCCGATGGAAACCGCAGAGCTCAAAACTCCAGCAGAGCAGAGTGAGGACACTTCTGTTGAGGAGAATACCCATACAGAAGGGGAAGAGGCACATTCCCACGAAGAGAAAAGCGAATCAAATACTGCATCTCAAGTCCATAAGACGAAAACCGGCAAGACCGTCAGGGTTGACATTGACAGACTGGATGTATTGATGAATTTAGTCAGTGAGCTTATTATCATTAAAACCAGACTTGCATGTCTTAACGGTACTGAGAATACTCAAACCTATAATGAAACAATTGAGTACTTAGAGCGCATAACTACAAGTCTTAATGATGCGGTTATGAAGGTTAGAATGGTGCCGGTTGAAATGGTATTCAACCGATTCCCGAGAATGATAAGGGACATTGCCAGGGACCTCGGGAAAGAAATCCAGCTTAATATGACAGGTGTTGAGACTGAACTTGACCGAACGGTTATTGACGAGATAGGAGATCCCCTTATCCATTTGCTTAGAAACTCGGCGGATCACGGAATCGAATCGAAAGAGAAAAGACTCGAGATGGGTAAGCCTGCCGTTGGCCATATAAATTTGAGGGCTTATCAGGATGGGGACAATGTTGTGATAGAAGTTGAGGATGACGGACAGGGAATAAATATTGAGAAGGTAAAAAATAAGGCCATAGAAAGAGGTCTTGTAAAGAAAGAAATCGCCAATACTCTGTCACAGAAGGATATTATTGACTTCTTGTTTAAACCGTCCTTCAGTACTTCGGATAGCATTACAAATATATCCGGAAGAGGAGTAGGGCTTGATGTGGTAAAGACCAAGATAGAGCAGCTTGGAGGTATTGTTGAGGTTGAAACGGAGGCGGGAAAAGGAAGCAAGTTTATAATAAGACTTCCTCTCACTCTTGCAATAATACAGGCACTTTTGGTTATGGTCGGAAATGAAAAATATGCAATACCTTTAAGCAGTACCAAGGAAATAATCAAAATAACTCCTGAGCAGATAAAAATGGTTCAAAAGCAGGAAGTAATTTTGCTTAGGAACACAGTGGTGCCGATTGTGAGACTTGACAAGATTCTGGAGGTTCCTCCAGTTGAAAGGACAAAGAAAGATATGACAGTAGTTATTGTAAAAAAAGGAGAAAAGCTTTCAGGTTTCTTGGTAGACTCGCTGATAGGACAACAGGAAATTGTTATAAAATCACTGGGCAAGCTCCTTTCAGGTGTTAAATGGATTGCCGGCGCCACCATTCTTGGAGACGGAAATGTCGCACTGATACTGGATGTTAATTTATTAGCTGTGTAGAAGGGAGTTGAAGGAGATGGAAGAAAGAATTAACGCAGAAACCAAGCAATATGTTGTCTTCAAGCTAGGAAGGGAAGACTATGGACTTGATATTCAAAAAGTGACAACCATTGAAAGAATGATGCCGGCTGCAAGAGTACCGAAAACTCCCGATTATATAAGGGGTGTAATAAACTTAAGGGGAGAAATAATCCCCGTGATGGATGTAAGGAAAAAATTCGAACTGCCTCCGGTTGAGGAAACTGATGAAACCAGAATTATTATCCTAAAATTTGATGATATCGTCTTTGGAATAATTGTGGATGAGGTTGATGAAGTACTGGATTTGACAGAAGAGTCAATAGAAAATGTATCCAGCTTTACTAATGATGTGTCGATGGATTATATATATGGCGTAGGCAAAGTAGGCGACAGAATTGTTACCCTTTTGAACCTGGAAAAGCTTACGGATATAGATGATGAAGATAAACAAGGAGATTAGAGAAATGAGTGTGAATTTTGATAGTCTTGACAATGTACACATTGATGTATTGAGGGAAATAGGAAATATTGGCTCGGGAAATGCCGTTACTGCTTTGGCAAAAATGCTGAATAAAAAGATTAATATGGATGTACCCCAAGTGAAAGTGCTTCAATTTCAGGAAGTGAGCGACATCTTAGGCGGAGCCGAAATTCCGGTGGTTGGTTTGCTTTTAAGTGTTACCGGTGACATAAGCGGCAATATAATGTTTATTCTGGAATATGAAGCTGCCGGCGTTTTGGTTAATATCCTAATGGGAAAGCCTTTGAATGAAACAGTTGCCTTTGATGAAATTGAGGTTTCCGCATTAAAAGAAATAGGCAATATTCTTGCAGGTTCATACCTGTCGGCACTGTCTACTCTGACAAACTTAAACATATTACCTTCAGTGCCTGAACTTGCAATGGACATGGCAGGAGCAATAATAAGTGTTCCGGCAATCGAATTTGGAAAGATTGGAGATTCGGTTTTGTTTATTGAAACAGAATTTTCTGAAGGCAGTACAAAAGTTGTGGGGAATTTTTTCCTTGTGCCTGATGTTGATTCATATGAAGTATTATTAAAAGCTTTGGGAGTCGCTGGTTAAATGGAGAATATTATAAAAGTTGGGATGGCAGATTTGAAAGCATCGCATCATCCTGCGATATTAACTACTCTGGGACTTGGATCGTGTGTGGGAATAGCGCTTTTTGACAGGGTTACAAAAATAGTTGGACTTGCCCATGCCATGCTTCCGGACAGTACACAGGTAAAAAACAGAACAAATGCCGCAAAATTTGTTGATACGGCTGTAGACCTCCTTGTGGAAGAAATGCTGAATCTCGGCGCGGTGAAGAATAAAATTGTAGCGAAACTGGCCGGAGGAGCGCAAATGTTTACTTTTACCCAAGGAGCGGAGTTAATGCGTATTGGTTACAGAAATGTGGCAGCGGCAAAAACGAAATTGGACAGCCTCAATATTCCCATAATCTCTGAGGATACCGGAGGAAATTACGGCCGCACTATTGAGCTTGATTCGGAAAGCGGCATACTCTTGGTTAAAACTATAGGATATGGAATTAAACAAATATGAGAGAGGATTGACAAATGGATTACATCTGCAAAATTCCGTTTATAATGGGTGCTTCTGCAGCGATTATAGTAGGATTAATCAGTTATAATAATGGCTATGACTTAAAGACCATTTGTGTCAGAATGACAGCCGGTATGATAATATTTTTTGCTGCCGGTGTGTTTCTAAGAAAGCTTATAAATAATGTTTACGAAGAAGTAAGTAAGAATGAGCAGAAAGTTTCGGATACTTCTGAACTTTCGGACATGGACAAAAAAGAACATGATAAAAATCATGGGATTGATTATAGAGTGGGAGATGATTCGTCAGACGACGGAAATGGGCAAGTCGAAGGTGACAAGATTTATGATGAAGAGTTTACACCGCTGGAAGCAAGCCGTGTAACCATTAAAGACAATAAGTTTTAAAAGTTTATTATATATATAAAATAAATGGGTAATGGGGGATTAATATGTCATCCGCGAGTAACAAACAACTGGAATTATGGAGACAGTACACTGATACTAAGAACCCGGCAATAAAAGAGCAACTCATTATTGAGTACTCGAATATTGTAAAGTATATTGCAGGCAGACTCAGCATATACTTCGGTTCTAATGTTGAATATGATGATTTGATTGGATATGGAATATTTGGCCTGATTGACGCTATTGAGAAGTTTGATATCAACAAAGGAGTCAAGTTTGAAACTTATGCATCATTAAGGATTAGGGGCTCAATTATTGACAGTATAAGGGAACTGGATTGGGTGCCGAGGTCCTTGCGTCAAAAAAACAAAGAACTGGAAAAGGTTTATGCCGAAATTGAAAATGAGCTTGGCCGATCTGCTTCGGACAAAGAAGTGGCAGACAAGCTGGGAATAAGCGTTGATGAATTAAACAAGCTCCTAAGTGAGGTAAATCTTTCTTCAATGATATCTTTGGAGGAGTTTTTGGAGCAAAACTATGAGATAGGTGTTACAAGTGCTCCGGACAGCAGGGACGAAAAGCCCGAAGGCTATATAGAAATGGCAGAGCTTAGGGAGATACTGGCAGATGCCATAAACAAACTCCCGGAAAAAGAAAAGATGGTTGTTACTTTGTATTATTTTGAAGATTTGACATTGAAAGAAATTAGTGCGATAATGAAAGTATCGGAGTCACGAATTTCTCAATTGCATACAAAGGCAATTCTGCGACTTAGAGGTAAGCTTGCACGTCACAAAAGTATTTTAAGCGATTGACAATGCAAAAATCAAATAACAAAGGGGGGAGACCGGTATGTCAGACTCTAGGAGAGGCTCGTCCTATGGTAGTCCGAACGACGGTTTTTTTGAAATTCAATATAATGAAAACGGCGTATATCTTAAAGTGCATCCTCCGATTGGAAAAGGCAAGGCAGTTGAAGTAAACGATGTAATAAGCAGGCTTGCGCAGAAAAAAGTCATCTATGACAAGGAAATGGTTGAGTTTGCCGTTCAAAAGGCGGTAAGCGCGCCGGTGAAGATTGGTGAACCTCAGGAGGAGCTTAAACTTGACGCAACAATAGATGTAAATATTTCCCATGACAAGATGAAAGCTACGATGGTAATAAAACCCCCTGATGGCGGGAGAATGCTGACCAAAGATGAGATGATGGAGATTTTGAAAAGCAACGGTGTAAAATACGGAATAAACGAATCAACGCTTGAAAATGTTTCAAAGTATCCGGTCTATAATGAAGTAATAATAATTGCCGAGGGTACCCCTCCCACAAACGGTCAGAATGGGAGAGTGGAGTTTCATTTTGATTTGAACAAGGAAAGAAAGCCCACTGTTCTTGAGGATGGAAGAGTGGACTTTAGAGAATTGAACCTTATTGAAAGCGTAAGAAAAGGACAGGTTTTGTGTACCCTTGTTCCTCCGCTTCCGGGCACACCGGGCAGGACGGTAGAGGATACTGAGGTACCGGCTTTAGACGGAAAACCTGCCGTGCTGCCTAAAGGAAAACATGTTGAAATAACTGAAGACGGACAAAACCTCATTGCCGGCATAGACGGACAGGTAAATTTGATAGACGGTAAGGTAAGTGTTTTTGCCAATTATGAAGTTCCTGCAGATGTTGACAACTCTACCGGAAATATAAGTTTTGTTGGCAATGTTATCATAAGAGGAAATGTTCTGTCGGGCTTTACTGTCGAGGCCGGAGGCAATGTTGAAGTAATGGGCGTGGTAGAGGCGGCTGTTATAAAGGCCGATGGCGATATTATTCTAAGAAGAGGGATGCAGGGACTTGGAAAAGGTATACTAAAAAGCGGCGGCGACATAATTGCAAAATATATTGAAAACAGCATTATTGAAGCTAAAGGCGATATAAAAGCCGAAGCTATAATGCACAGTAATGTTAAATGCGGAAACAAATTGGAGCTTTCCGGTAAAAAAGGTCTTTTGATTGGCGGAAAGTGCAAAGTGGGAAAAGAAGTATCGGCAAAGGTCATTGGCTCATATCTTGCCACCCACACCGATGTTGAAGTTGGTATTGATCCTCAGATTAAAGAGCGTTATAAAGAGATTCGAGATGAAATTCATAAAATTGAAGAGGATTTGGTTAAAGCGGAGCAGGCTATAACAATACTAAAGAAGATTGAGGCTGCGGGAAAAATGACCCCGGAAAAACAGGAACTGATGGCCAGAAGCATCAGAACAAAAATATACTATTCAAACAGGCTTAATGAATTAAAAGAGGAACTGGCGATAACGGAGCAAAGACTTCAGAAGGAAGCCGACGGAAAGATCAGGGTATTCGATCACATATATCCGGGAACAAAGGTTAGTATAGGGACAAGTATGATGTATGTCAAAGAGGATCTTCAATACTGCACATTATACAGGGACGGGTCCGATATAAGAGTAGGACCTATTGACAAATAGAATAATTATTATGTGGAAGTGATGCCGTATGTCGATTAAACCCATTGATTTTCAGGTGATGATTCCGAAGACGGCCGAGATATCTAAAATTCAAAATGATCAGCAGCAGAAAAACGTTGTTTTTAATGAGCAGCAAACCGATATAACGCGGCAAAAATTTGAGGAAAACATTAATACTGTGCATTCAAGAGATAATGCTCAGAATGTGAAAATAGACAGTAATCAGGAAAAAAAGAAGGATGAAAAAAGGCAGAAAAAAAACCAGAACAGGGCAAAGTACGGAACAAAAGGAGAAAAAGAGCCGGAGGAGCAGACGAGTGTAATAGACATAAGATTGTAAATTTGATTTTAAGCAAAAGATAAAGGAGTGGTGAAATGACGGGTTTCTATGTAAGCGTGATGTTTATAGGGATTTTGCTGATACTTGTATCCCTCACTTTGATTTTCTTGGATAAAAGGAAATCAAGTGAAGATGCGAAAAGAATTGATGAGAAAAAGGAAGAGCTTTCCAAGATTATTTCGGATGCAGACCTTATGGTTCAAGAACTGAACAAATTTTCCGATTATGTCATTTCCCAAGTGGAGCAAAAGAATAAAGAAACTCTGGATTTGATTAGAAATGCTGAAGAGAGGCTGGAGAAGTTAACAAAAGAATTCACCAATGTAATGGAGAATTCCGACAAAGAAAGGTTTGTTGAAGATAACGGGGATTCCTTTGTGGAGGTAAAATCCGATCTTGTTATTGACAGCATAAAGTTTGAAGACACAGCTGTAAATGCTGCAAAACCTTATCAAATTAAATTACAGGCTATTGCCGAGGAGAAAGTTATACCCATAAACAGCAAACATAAAGAGGTTTTGGCCTTGGCTCAAAAAGGTCTTAATGAAACTGAGATAGCGAAGAAACTAAGTATAGGCAAGGGTGAGATACAACTTATCCTTGGTGTGAACAAATAAAACACTTTATTCTTGTCTGCGGGGGATTGTATGGCTAGATTTCACATTAAAAGCATATTATTGGGTGTTGGAATAGGTGTGGTTTTGACAACACTGACAGGTATTATTTATTCCGCCGGAATGGAACCTCAAATGAGCAAAGAGGAAATTATGGCTAAAGCCAGGCAGTATGGTATGGTTTCAAACAACGAAATAATTGAACAAGGGGAACCTGACGGAAAAATGCAGGCAGAACCGGCTAAAGAACCGGAAGACAGTGAAAATAAACAAGTTGAGCCTGCTTATGACTTGGAAAATAATGAAGATATGCAGGATAAATCGGCTACAGAGCCGGAAAATACCGGGAATGCGCAGGCACAGTCAACTGCAAATCCGGGGGATACGGAAAATATGCAGGCAAAGCCAACCGAAGCTACAGAAATCGTTGAAAAAAGGAAGGTTCAAATAAGCATAGCTCCGGGAGACAATCCGAATGATGTTGCCAAGCAGCTTGTTGAAAATGGATTGATAGACGATCCCAAAATATTTGTGAACGAAATTAAATCCTTGAACCTTCAGAGGTCTATGCAGGTGGGGAAATATACTATTGAGGAAGGAACCGATATTCAAACTATTATAAAAATAATTTGCAAAAGAAAAAAAATCTGAGCATTTAATTATCAAAAGTTAATTATCAAAAATTGGTGAAAAAAGAGCTATATAATTTAGGCTCTTTTTTATTTTCACCAAATTCAAAGGGTAAAGATGATGCTTTTTGTCAATAATCAAGAATGGGAAATATTTGTAATGTTTTTAATTGGTATGTTATTATGTATCAATAATTATAACATGGCGAAATGAGGTGTGGGAGCTTGAGACATAGAATTATTATACTTGCTGCTTTAGTGCAGCTGGTTATACTTTCGGGATGCACATCTTCAAAAACGGTATTAGGACCAAAGAAAGAAGTAAATTCATACAGTGAAGAGACGGTAGAGGTTGAAAAACTTCTGGTTTTGGATATTTTCTGTGATTCAGGCAATATTGAGATGTACACTTGGGACAAGGATAAAGTGAAGTTTGAAATGACAAAAAGGGTGAGGGGAACTGAAGATGAAGAGACTTTAAAGCAAAAATTTGAGAATTTTAGTATTGACATAAGCCAGAACGAAAATAATGTTATTTTTAGGTCGGAGTACAAGGGCAAAGATAAAAATCCCATTGATAAAAGCATTGATTTAAAAATATATGTTCCCAAAGCCGAAAAAACTCTAAACTTAAAATTGGATACCGGCAATATAAAATTTTACGATGATATCAAAGGAGTCTTAAACGCCGATATAAACATGGCGAATATGGAGATTAACAGGTTTTTGGGTGTGGTAAATATCAAAGGTAATGTGGGAAACGTAATAATATCAAACGGCAAAATATACGGCACGTCCGGTATAATCAAGAATATTGGAAGCATAAGCGTAAAGGCGGAGCTTCAAGAAGGAGGAGATTATACTTTTAAAACCGGAACTGGTAATATCGATTTGATGCTTCCTAAATATTCAAAAATCTCTTTTGAAAGCGTGGGAGAATTGGAAGTAAATGAATTTAGTGATTTTAGTCATCCCACAAAGGCGAAAGTAGAAACTTCAATGGGCAAGATAGCGATTACATCATATTAGATAAATTTTATGTATCTTACGATATTTATGATATACTTTTGTTGTCGGTTGAAATAATTAAATCCGTTACATATGAATCGACGGTTATTGATGAAATAACGGCAGGTGGATAATTATGAGAACTTTTATAGCGGTTGATTTTAGTATGGGATTGAAAAAAGAAATATTGAAGCTTCAGACCCAGCTTAGAAGCTTGACTTCTTCCGGAAGATGGAAATATATTGATAATTTTCATCTCACTTTGAAATTTTTGGGCGAGATAGAGAAATCCAAGGTACTGGATATTAGCGAAGGGCTTTATGAGGTGTGCACAAATACCCGGAGGTTTTGCCTTAATATCGATGGATTGAGTTTTTTTCCCGGAAACAAGTGTCTTAGGGTGCTGTGGTTAAAGCTTGCAGGTGATCTTGAAAGCCTTAACAAGCTCCAATCGGAAATAGATATGAAGCTTGAGAAACTGGGGTTTGAAAGGGAGAAGAGGCGCTATGTACCCCATGTAACCATAGCTCAGGATGTTGTATTTAATATGGATTTTGAAGAAATAAAGCAGCTTGCGGCAAGCTATCGGTTTCCGACAATTGAAGTTCAGAGCGTAAGTCTCTTTAAAAGCGAACAGATAGGCCCAAAAAGGGTTTACACCCCAATAGCGGAGCATAAGCTGCTTTAGTTGACAAGGTATATAAAATAGAATACAATTACCGCGGGTATTATTTTAATACTTTTTTTAATATAAAGGAGAATCGGAATGAGAAAAAAGTATGTAATATTTGCGGTAATTGCTTTTTTGACAGGAATATCGGTATTTGGCGCATGCAATCGCAGTTCAAACAGTGATGACACTGTTGCAGTTATAAATGAGAAAGATACAGGTACCTATCAAAACGGTTTGGAAAAAGATGAAGCGAAAGATAGTGAAAAGGATAATAGTTCAAACAGCACAGTAACCGCCACTGTCTATAACACCATAGAGCCCACAGCAACTCCTGTAAAGGAATTAAAAATTGTAGCGGTAGGAGATATTCTCTTAGGCCGGGGCGTGGGCATGAGGCTTAAAAACGGCAATAAAGACTATACCTATCCTTTTCTTGAGGTAAGAGACATCCTAAAGAAAGGTGATGTGATTTTTTGCAATTTGGAGGAGTCCATTACCGCCAGCACTCATTCGCTTACAGGTATAAAAGAAGGCGGTAAATATGTGCTGAAAAATGATGTGGAGGCAATAGAAGGGCTCAAATATGCGGGATTTAATTTAATGAACCTTGCCAACAACCACATACTTGATTATTATGAGAAGGGCTTGTTTGACACGATGGAGATTTTGGACAAAAACGGTATCAAGTATGCGGGGGCGGGAAAAAATCTGGAGGAGGCCAGAAAGCCTGCAATAATGGAAGTAAAAGGTATGAAAGTGGGTATGCTGGCTTACACTGATATGGCAGAGGTTGTATATAAGGGCAATCCGAATTACAAATTTGCAGCCGGTGAGGACAAGCCCGGGGTGGCACCAAGACCTTTAAAGTTTGACGATTCCATCAAGAAGGATATAGAACAAGTACGGGACAAGGTTGATATTTTAATTGTTTCACTTCACTGGGGAGTGGAGGAAAGCTTTGTAGTTTTGCCTGAACAGAGGGAATTTGCTTACAATCTTATAGACAACGGTGTGGATGTGATATTAGGACATCATCCTCATCAGTTCCAGGGCATAGAAATCTATAAAGGTAAACCGATTTTTTACAGCCTGGGTAATTTTATTTTTGACCAGAACGACCCGGAAAACCAAGAGGCTTTTATTGTTACACTGGATTATAAAGGCACCGAATTGGTTGGAGTAGAGGCGCTACCGGTAAGAACGATCGGGAAAATCCAGGTGGTTCCTCAAAAAGGTGATGAAGCAAAGTCTATTTTGGAAAGAGAAAAAAACTTGTGTGACAAGCTTGACACAAAATGCTTTATTAAAGACGACAAATTGTATTTTGAATTGAAAAACGGCAATGATTTAAGATAAGAGGCGTGAAACTACGATAAATTACTAAACCGCATATTTATTGTAAATTTAAATCATAAAATTATTGCATACATCAAATTTTATGGTATTATTGGATAGTAAAACAAAATATATTTTGGATTTTATTTACCCTTGCTTCTTACTTATTATTCAATATATTGAAGGCAAAAATACATTTATGCGGTTTGAAATTGCTTGATAAATAAGTTTCCAAATTTGTCAGGAGATTTTACAGGATATTTTTATGTTTTGGATATTGTTCTAATTTATTGGGTAAATATATAGTGACATTTTCGATGAAAGGGATGAGAAGGATGGATGCATGGCGCGGATTCAATGAAGGTAATTGGTGCCGGGAAATTGATGTTCGTGATTTTATAATAAGAAATTATACTCCATATGAAGGTGACGACAGCTTTCTTGTGGGTCCTACGGAGAAGACCCGGAAGCTTTGGGAGAAGGTTTCCGAGCTTTTGAAGAAAGAACGGGAGAACGGCGGAGTATTGGACGTGGATACCCATACAATTTCAACAATTACGTCTCATAAACCGGGATATATAGATAGAAATCTTGAAGTTGTGGTGGGGCTTCAGACAGATGAACCGTTAAAAAGAGCCATAATGCCTTTCGGAGGTATGCGTATGGTGGTCAAGGGAGCTGAGGCTTACGGGCATAATGTGGACCCTGATGTTGTTGAAATATTTACAAAATACAGAAAAACCCACAATCAGGGAGTTTATGATGTATACACACCGGAAATGAGAAAAGCCAAAAAGGCTGGAATTATTACAGGGCTTCCTGATGCATACGGAAGAGGAAGAATAATTGGCGATTACAGAAGAGTTCCGCTTTATGGAGTTGACAGGCTGATTGCTGAAAAAGAGAATGAATTGACGAGCCTTGAGCTGGATTATATTGATTATGAGACAGTTCGAGACAGGGAAGAGATCAGTGAGCAGATTAAGGCGCTAAATCAGCTTAAGGAAATGGCTTTAAGCTATGGTTTTGACATATCGGTCCCTGCAAAGGATGCCAAAGAAGCCGTTCAATGGCTGTATTTTGCATATCTTGCAGCAGTCAAAGAGCAGAACGGTGCTGCAATGAGTATTGGACGTATATCCACTTTCCTTGACATATACATTGAGAGGGACTTAAAAGAGGGCAAAATTACGGAGGAATTGGCTCAGGAACTGGTTGACCAGTTGGTTATAAAGCTAAGATTGGTGAGATTTTTAAGGACTCCCGAGTATGAGAAGCTCTTTAGCGGAGACCCCACATGGGTAACCGAAAGTATTGGAGGTATGGCGCTGGATGGAAGAACATTAGTTACCAAATCTTCCTTCAGGTTTTTGCACACGCTTTTCAACCTTGGTCATGCACCGGAGCCAAATCTTACAGTGCTTTGGTCTGTTAATCTTCCAGAAGGATTTAAAAAGTATTGTGCAAAGGTATCAATTCATTCGAGCTCCATACAGTATGAAAGTGACGACATAATGAGGCATTACTGGGGAGACGATTATGGAATTGCGTGCTGTGTTTCTGCCATGAGAATCGGCAAGCAGATGCAGTTCTTCGGTGCCAGATGCAATCTTGCAAAGGCGTTTCTTTACGCTATCAACGGCGGAAAGGATGAAATGACGGGAGACCAGATTGCTCCTATGTTTGCACCGATAGAAACGGAATATCTTGATTATGAAGATGTAATGAAGAGATTCGACATGGTACTTGACTGGGTGGCAAGGCTTTATATGAACACCCTCAATATAATTCACTACATGCATGACAAATATGCATATGAGTCCTTGCAGATGGCGCTTCATGACAAAGATGTGTTCAGGACAATGGCATGCGGAATAGCCGGATTGTCTGTGGTGGCAGACTCTTTAAGTGCAATAAAATATGCAAAGGTAAAGCCGGTACGTAACGAAAACAATCTGGTTGTCGATTACGAAGTTGAAGGTGATTATCCGAAATTCGGAAACAATGACGAGCGTGTTGACGAAATAGCTGTAAAAGTAGTAAAAATGTTTATGGGTAAGCTCAGGAAACAAAGGACATACAGAAAATCGACCCCGACCCTTTCCATACTCACCATAACTTCAAATGTGGTATATGGAAAGAAGACTGGCAATACACCGGACGGCAGAAAAACAGGAGAACCTTTGGCACCGGGAGCAAATCCGATGCACGGAAGGGACATAAATGGTGCTTTGGCTGTACTGAGCAGTATTGCAAAGCTTCCGTATGAATATGCCCAAGACGGCATATCATACACTTTCTCCATAATTCCAAAAGCTTTGGGAAGAGATGAGGAAACCAGAATAGACAATCTTAAATCGCTGCTCGACGGATATTTCAAGCAAGGAGGACACCACATAAATATAAATGTGTTTGAAAAAGAGACATTGCTGGATGCAATGGAACATCCGGAAAAATATCCGCAGCTTACCATAAGAGTGTCGGGATATGCGGTGAACTTTATAAAGCTTACCAGGGAACAGCAGCTGGACGTTATCAACAGAACAATCCACGGAAAGGTCTAATAGAAAGGACGGGGCAATGACATTAAAGGGCAGGGTACACTCATTTGAATCTTTTGGGACAGTGGACGGACCGGGTATAAGGTTTGTAGTTTTCATGCAAGGGTGTCCGTTACGCTGCATATATTGTCACAACAGGGATACCTGGGATGTTAATGCGGGGAGTGAATATACTCCCCAAGAAATAATTGATGAAATGAAAAAATATATAGACTATATAAGGATTTCAGGCGGCGGAATCACTGTTACCGGCGGTGAGCCTGTACTTCAGGCCGATTTTGTGGCAGAGGTGTTTAGACTTGCAAAAGAATTGGGTGTGCATACGGCGCTGGATACCAATGGATTTGCCGATATAGAGAAGGTTGAAAACCTCATTAAGTATACTGACCTTGTATTGTTGGATATAAAGCATGCCCGGGAGGATAAGCATAAGATAATTACCGGTGTGTCCAACGAAAAAATCAAGCGTTTTGCGCTGTATTTATCCGAAAAAGGAGTGCCTATCTGGATAAGATATGTCCTTGTCCCCGGATATACCGATGATGAAGCCGATCTTAAAATGGCAGCTGATTTTATCAGTAAGCTAAAAACAGTAGAAAAAATAGAAGTTCTTCCTTATCACAGCATGGGAGCGTACAAATGGGAAAAGCTCGGTCAGAAATATGCCCTTGAAGGAGTGAAGGGACCAAGTTCTGAAGATGTGAAAAAAGCAAAGCAAATTCTGTCCGGCAAATAATAAAAGCCCGGTGCTTTTATTATTTGCCTTTTTCAATTGCCAATTTGCTTTGTTTGAGCTTGGGTTTGGCCTGGGAGATTCTTTTTATATTTCTTTTATATTTGTTCTTTATATGGACGGTGTTGTAGACACCTAAGTCCAATCTGTCAAATATTGAGGCGAAAATCTTTGAGGTGTATGCGGCATCATTTAGTGCCCGGTGAAGATTTTCGTCTATTTTTACGCCAATCAAAGAAAGAGCATTTTCAAGGCTGTATCTTTGACCCGGGGGCAGGTCATGAATAGCTGAAAACTGCTTTTGAATGTCAATATTTCTTTTAAGCCAGTCAGTTTTTATTCTGTTGAATTTACAGTTTAATATCAGGTTGTGAACATCATCGTGCCCCCAACTGATAAGAATATAATCGTCTCCAATCCACCGCATGAATTGCTTTATGACGTTTCTAAAACTGTCGGCACTGTTGATTTGCTCCTGGGTGATTTTTGTTTTTTGCTTTACCACAGGAAAGAGCTTTTTAAAGCATTTTGGTTTTATAAAAGAGCTGAATACACTTAATTCCTGCAAATTCTCATTAAGTTTTATCGCCCCGATTTCAATAATTTCATTGGGAATACTGCTTTTAAAGGGCTTGCTGTTAAGCTCCAAGTCATATACTATGTAATTCATATGCTTATCTCTACTTTCTTCTTAAGTTTTTTGATATTCTTTCAAACAGGCATTTAAAAGTATGCGCAAAAACCAGCTTGTTTATAAGATATTATGCTGTAAAAAATAGTATTTTGTGACATTACCAATAAAGCTATTCAATCTAAAAAGCATTCTATTGTCCATATTTAACTTTATCATATTATTATGTAAAAAGGGAGATTATATATTTATAAATATTTTTGATAATAGCTTTGGAGTGATGTCAATGAAATTAAAATTCGCAATAATATTCCTTGCGGTTCTTTTACTTGCAGGCTGCAGCGCTAACATAAATTATGACGGCAATAATAATGACACTAATAACGTCGAGTTTACAAGGCTTGGTCAGGAGAATACCGTTGGGGCAGGTTCGTCGGACGAAATAAGGATACTAAGTGCCAACACAACTGTGGGCTATGAGGAATATGCAAGCATCAGTATAATAGGCAAACCCGGGGAAACGTACACCATAACATCAAAATATAAATGGGGCGGAGAAGATGTTTCTGTGTTTGAAAAGAGGACAGCAAACAGAGACGGAGTTGCAACATGGGTATGGAAAGTGCGGTCAAACACAACACCCGGAACTTACCCGATAGTAATAACCGGAGGAAATCAGCGGATTGAAACATCTTAC
The DNA here is from genome assembly GCF_035371925.1 of Acetivibrio sp. NCBI lineage: Bacteria > Bacillati > Bacillota > Clostridia > Acetivibrionales > Acetivibrionaceae > Acetivibrio > Acetivibrio sp. Next base: position 33,474 of record NZ_DAORXT010000020.1, read on the forward strand.
ACAGTTTTGCCATAGATTAAAACAATGAATAAAAAACTATTACACAAGAAAAAATGTTGTAATAGTTTTTTATTTTAGTTAATATAAATTAAATATTGTATTTTAGACTTTATGCGTTGTTAGTATTGGAATCCCCTTTATCAAATTTATTGGAAAAATACAATAACAACTTTGTTACGATGTAAAACAATATTAAAACTGTGAATACTCCAGCCAGTCCCAATAAAGCTACATTAATACCGCTAGTAAATGCTTCCCAATTTACTCTCATTAATAATCAACCCTTTCTACATAAATAATGGCACCAGTGCAAGAATCATACCGCCGGCAACTATTGAACCTAATTGTCCGGAAACATTTGCACTTATGGATTGAGCTATAATGAAGTTTGTAGGATCCTCCTTGGTTGCCATCTGCTGTATAACTCTTGCCGACATCGGAAACGCAGAAATTCCGGCAGCACCTATCATTGGGTTTATTTTTTTCTTTAAGAACAGATTCAGAATCTTTGCAAAAATTACTCCGCCTGCAGTATCAAATATGAAAGCAACAAGTCCCAAACCAATGATCGCCAATGTTTTTAGATCAAAGAATTTTTCCCCGACCATGGTAGAACCTATTGTAATACCCAAAAGTATGGTTACCAGATTGGCAAGCTCATTTTGAGCGGATTTGGACAGTCTATCCAGTACGCCGCATTCTCTAATGAGATTTCCGAACATTAAAAACCCTACAAGAGCTACGCTCGATGGAGCAATAAGTCCGGCTAATATAGTAACGATTATAGGGAACAAAATCTTGACCACTTTTGGTACTTTTTCTTCGGTATATTCCATGCGAATAAGTCTTTCTTTTTTAGTGGTAAGAAGCTTGATAACTGGAGGCTGAATTATTGGAACCAGAGACATATAAGAGTATGCGGCAACAGTGATAGGAGCAATAAGGGTTGGAGCCAGTTTTTGCGCAACAATTATGGAAGTTGGACCGTCAGCAGCACCGATGATACCGATTGTAGCAGCCTCTGGTAAGCTGAAGCCGAATAAAGTTGCAACCAACATTGTAGCAAAAATACCAAATTGTGCAGCAGCACCGAAAAACAACATAAAAGGATTTTTAAGCAGCGGCCCGAAATCAATCATAGCACCGACGGCAATAAAGATTAATACCGGAAAAAGTTCTGTCTTTATTCCTGCGTTGTACAAGGCTGTTAAAACACCCTCAGGTTTTATAGCATCTGAGAAAGGTATGTTTGCTAGAATTGCGCCGAATCCGATAGGAAGTAAAAGCGTAGGTTCATATTCTTTTGCTATTGCAAGGTAAATAAGTATACCTGCAATAATAAACATGGCAAAGTTCTGCCAGCCAAGACCAAGTATACCTTTAAGAAGCTCTTGCACGATTAGTCCTCCTTATTTTAATTTTTTTTTCCCATTCCAGTATATTTGTTTTATGTCCTTATTTCAAGTGTAATTATTATAAAATTCATAGTCAAAGAAAAAGGCAATCAGGTAAATATGACTCAATTTTATCAAAAAAATGAAATTTTTTAATACAAATTTGTTTAAAAGCTAAAGAATGTTGGTAATATTCATTAAATTTGTATTGAAACGTGATTTGTTATGATGTTTTTTGATTTTTTATTCTGGTATATGTGGAGGGATATGATTTGAACGGCAATGCGGCAAAATTGATATTTGGCAATGCAAAGAAAATTAAAAGACCATATCCATTAAAATCGAAAGAGTTGGAAAGGAGATTGCTTGCTGAAAAATACTTAAGGATTTTTAGAAGAAAATACAGTTGCCTTTATAACATTGTCAACAGTATTGATCTTCCTATAATCACCGTGTCTTATCCGAGTCTTAAAATAATTGGGATTAATAATAAAGCAATGAGAGAGATAAAGCTTTTGAGAAGGTGTGCCGTTTTTGTAAAAGAAGTTAAAAAAGATAATAATATATTAAATGTGTTATCAAAGGCATATTCTTGTCCAAATCGGAAGCATATAGCTAAAATGCTTTCTGCAAAGTTTCCTGCATATCTTCCCAATATTGAGATTGAGAATAATAATGGCAGGAAAATCTACTATAGATTAATGTACCAGCCAATTCTGAATCCGTATAATAAAATAATAGGTTTTATGATAATTCCCATTGACATAACCCAAGAAGTGGAACAGAAAAAATATGTGGAAAACCTGGCCAGGTTCAAAGATGAATTCCTATACAGCATAACCCATGAGTTTAAAACGCCTTTGGTGGTTATAAGTGCTGCCTTACAGGCAATGGAGACTCTTTGCAAAGACGAGCTTACTGATGGAATTAAGAGATACTTAAATAGGATTAAACAAAATACTTTCAGGCAGATAAGGCTTGTGAACAATTTACTGGACATTGCAAGAATTGAAGCGGGCCATATCAAAATATTCAAGAAGAATATGGATATTGTTGCCGTAACCCGCCTGATAACCGAATCCGTATCCATGTTTGCAGATTTAAAAGGTGTAAAGCTTTTCTTTTACTCGGATATAAATAAGAAGATTATAGCTATTGATGAAGAGAAGTATGAACGAATTATGCTTAATTTACTTTCAAATGCAATTAAATTTACTCCGAAGGGTAATTCGGTGTATGTGGAAGTGTTGAGCCGGGAAGGTTATGTGGAGATACAGGTTAAAGACAGCGGCATAGGAATTCCCAAAGACAAAATAAAGACCATTTTTGAAAGGTTCGGGCAGGTGGATAGCTCAATGTCAAGAAATGCTGAGGGTACAGGTATAGGATTGTCCGTGGTTCGCATGTTTGTTGATGCCATGGGAGGAAAAATTTCTGTAATAAGCGAAGAGAACGTCGGCAGCACTTTTACGGTCACTTTGCCGGATGTTATAACCGAATGCGGATATGAAAATGACTGCCTTGGGGATTTATGTGACAATAGTTTGATACAGGCTATTAAGATAGAGTTTTCAGATATATATTTTGATGAAAACGGTTTGAGAAAGGGGGCACGGGGAATATAAAATTCATAGGGTAGTTTTAGCATGGTATAATACCCTTAAAAAATAACATTAAAATAGACTTATAAGAGGTTTTTAAAGGAGGCGTATTTTCAGAGAATTATTAACAAGAGACTTCCCTAGGGTTATAATAGAATAAAGGGGGAGTGTAGATGAAAATAATTCTCGATGATAAGAGAGAGCTTCCGTCAAAAGGGTATAATTGTGTAAGAACCTATGAAGATTGTATTGTACTGCTGGATGTATTTAAGGAAATATGCTTTATTTGCCTTGATTATCATCTGGAAGGCAATACAGGTTATGATGTTTTGGTTTACGTGCGTGAAAACGGAATACAGCCGAAACACATTAATTTTCACTCCGATGACAAGGCTTGCAGGAGTAAAATGGTGGATTATGCAAAAAAACATTTTCCTTCTGCTTTCATTACAGAGAATTCAAAAGTAAAATAATTTTCTGATTATAAACTATATATTGATTATTTATTGTTAAAATATCACAATAAGCAACTTGTGAATAAAGAAGCTAAAGCCAATATTAGATTTTAAAACAAAAAAGTACTGTCTCAAAACTATTCTGCTTTGAGACAGTACTTTTAATATTGGTGCGCCATCGGGGACTCGAACCCAGGGCCCACTGATTAAGAGTCAGTTGCTCTACCAACTGAGCTAATGGCGCATATCGTATTTTGTCCGCCGAACAATTATATATTATAAGAGCTAAACATTATCTTGTCAACACAAAATTAAAAAAATTTTTTAATTTTTTTGCAGGTATTATAAGTGATAAATTGCCAAAAATTTTTTTAAAAAATATGTTGACTTTATAATAGAGGTTGTTGTATAATACATCTTGCGTGATTGATAAATGACTTGCCGAAGTGGTGAAATTGGCAGACGCACTGGACTCAAAATC